>JASHUS010000085.1 GCA_030039865.1 Thermoplasmata archaeon | reverse complement strand
GCCGAACCGGCGCTCGCCGACGATCCGGCGGGCGGGCCCTACAACGGAATGATCGTCCTCTACGGCGGGTATAACTCGAGCTGCACGGGGTGCGTGGCGCACGACTACAACGCGACCTGGCTGTTCAACGGGTACGACTGGTTGAACGCGACGTCGAACTTTGTCGGCCATCCCTATCCGGCGGCCGGTCGCGCCGGGGGCGCGCTCTTCTGGGATCCGATCTCGCAGTCGCTCTACCTCTACGGAGGGGTCGACAGCACGACGGGCGTCGTCTACGACCAGCTCTGGACGACCGACCTCTACACCTGGCTCAACGAGTCGGGCCTCGCGCTGCCCTCGCCGGCTCTCGCGAACGCCGCGGCCGCGACCGGCTTCGGGGAGACGGGCGCGCCACTGCCCGCGCTCCTCGTGGGCGGCACGGAGCCCGACGGATCGCTCTCGGGCGCGACGTGGGTCTTCGAGCCGTCCATGGTCAGCGACGTGAAGGTCGCGCCCGTACCGGTCGAGACGAACGCGACCGCGAACTTCTATTCGAACACGACCGGCGGGTTCCGACCGACCGCGGCGTGGGCGACGGGGGACGGTGGGTCGGTGGCGGCCGGGAACGGTACGTACGTCTACCGGGTGCCCGGCACGTACACCGCCCGGTTGGTCGCGACCGACCTCTACGGGGTGCGGGCGTCGACGCCGTACCCGGTGATCGTCTACCTGCTCTCGCCGGGACTGATCGCGCCGTCGACCGTCGACGAGAACGCCCCGACGGTCTTCACCGCGGCCCCGGTCAACACGACGGGCGCGCTCAACTTCACCTGGGTCTTCTCCGACGGGACGACCGCGTACGGCGCGCCGGTCACGCACGCCTTCGCCGCGCTCGGGACCGCGAGCGTCACGCTCACCGTCCGGGACGCGACGGGGAGCGAGGCCTCGGAGTCCGCGACGTTCGCCGTCCGCACCCCGCTCACCGGGACCGTCGCGGCTTCGCCGTCCGTGATCGACGTCGGCGCGACGACGATCCTCAGCGCCACCGGTTCGGGCGGGGACCCGCCCTACGCGATCTCCTGGACGCTGCCCGGCAACCGGACCGTGATTGGGAACGACATCTCCTACCGGCCGACCGCGGCGGGCCAGTTCAACATCACCGCCGCGGTCACCGACGCGACCGGCGCGGTCTGGACCGGCGTCCTCGTGCTCCCGGTGAGCCCCTCCCTTACGTTCACGGCGACCGCCCGGCTCTCGGGGGTCACGGGGGGCCGGTCCGTCTCCTTCACGACGAGCGTCAGCGGCGGCACGAGCCCGTACACGTACGCCTGGGAGTTCGGCGACGGCCTCTCGTCGACGCTCGCGAACCCTGTCCATACGTACGCGGCGGCGGGCTCGTACACGGTCGCCGCGTGGGTGAACGACTCGGGCGGCGGTTCCTACCGCCAGACGCTCGAGGTGAAGGTGCCCCGGACGTCGGGCGGGATCCTCTGGGAGTACCTCGGACTGCCGCTGCTCGAGCAGATCACGATCGCGGCCGCGATCGCGCTCGTGCTCGGGGTCATGGTCGCGCTCAGCTACCGCCGCGTGCAGCGCGCGCGACGGAAGGACGCGGCGAAGGCTCGGAAACCGCCCACGGCCCCGCCGCCATCCTCAGGCGGTCCGGCCTCTCCGCCGTCCGGATCCGGACCGCGCTAGCCTCGCGCCGGCTCGCGGGCCCTAGACGTACTCGCGCTCGGCGCCGGGCCCGAGGGTCCCGAACGACTCGAAGCGGAACGTCTGCTTGATGATGTTCCCGATCGGGAAGAACGGGATCCAGATCAGGACGTCCGGCCGCCGCATCTTCACGAGGAAGTAGCCGATCGGCACCGCGCGGATCGCGGTCGCGATGCCGAGCAGGATCAGCGTGTAGATGATCCCCGGCACGCCGAGGAAGAGGATCAGGAGCAGCAGGAAGACGTAGACCAGGCTGCGGACGCCTGAGCGGATCACGAGCAGGAACCAGAACATCACGCCGAGCCCGCCGAACTCGGGCGTCGGGCCGAGGAGGCTCAGGTAGTGCTGGCCGTTCGCCATGATGATCCCGCGCGACCAGCGCACGCGCTGGCGGCGCAGCGCGTCGTAGTCCTCGGGAACGTCTTCGAGCGCGAGCGCCCCGAACTCGATGCGGATGCGGTAGCCGAGCCGTTGGATCCGGATCGAGATCTCGGAGTCCTCCCCGTTCCACGGCACCCAGCCGCCGAGGTCGACGAGGTCCTGCCGGCGGAAGGCGGAGAAGAGCCCGTCGAGCACCTCCGCCGAGCGCGTCGCCATGTTCGCCGGCCGCAGCATGTAGTGCAGCCACGCGACCTCGAGGCAGCGGAGCTTGCGCGTCCAGCCGGAGCGCTGGCGCGGGTGGATCGCGCCCTGGACGCCGCCGACCTCGGGGTCGGCGAAGTGGCGGACCATCTCCTTGAAGCCGGGCGGGTTCGCGATCGCGGTGTCGCCGTCCAAGCGGATCACGATCTCGCCGGTCGCGAGCGCGAGCGCGCCGTTGAGCGCGTTCGACTTCCCGCCGTGCGGCAGATCCACCACGTACCCCTTCGCGTGGCGGCACTGGCGGATCGCGTCGCGGGCGAGCTCGAGCGTGTTGTCGGTCGACCCGTCGTTCCCGACGACGATCTGGACCGGGCCCGGATAGTCCGCGGCCGCGCGGTCGGCGGAGAGGATCGAGCTCTGGATCCACTCCGCCTCGTTGTACGCGGGGATCAGGATCGAGACGGACGGATGGTACTTCGAGAGCGGCGGCAGGCCGCGCCGGCGCACGCGCCGGAAGTAGATCGGCCGGGCGAGGGCGCAGAAGACCGGGATCGCCATCACCGGCAGGAGCAGGAGGATCGTGAACCCGGTGATGATGCTCTCGACCTTCAGCAGCAGGAGGACGATGATGAGCACGATCGCGGAGAGGACGACCGCGCCGACGCCGATGCCGAAGAACATGCCGACCGCCCCGCGGTCGCGGGGGAAGCGTGGGGTGATCCGCTGCGGCTTCGGTAGGTGGAACGAGCAGAACGTGAGGAACGCCATGAAGAGCCCGCCCGTCAGCACGCGGACGAGGAGCGCGAAGTTGCGCAGCGTCGCACCCGGCGTCGTGAAGAAGAGCGAGTCGAGGATCAGCTCGCAGCCGACGTAGACGAGGATGACGCTGAGCGCGAGGAGCCGGCGGCGTCCGGAGTAGCGCGGGCGGTTGAAGAGGAGCCCGCTCGCGATGACGAACGCCGCCATGAAGGCGAGGTACATCGGGAAGATGTAGTCCGGGACGACGAGCGTCCCGACGCTCACCGCGTAGACGCCGGGCCACGCCTGGGGCCAGTAGAGGATCGAGCCGACGATCGCGACCAGGTGGTCGTACTTCGCGAACAGGGTCGGGTAGAACAGGATCAGCGGCGCCGCGAGGATGGCGAAGGCGAGCGCGAGCACCGCCACGAACCGGATCGCGCGCTTCCCGGGTCCCACCGGCGACTCGCCGGCGCCCTGCAGACGGATGAGGCGCTCGCGCGTCGCCGAGTAGACCTTCACGTCCGCGCCCGGAGGCTTTCCCGGCCCCTTCGGCAGCGGCTTCGTCACCTGCGTCGACAGAACCCGGACCGGAACCGTCCCCGCGCCGTCGGTCGACGGGCGGCCGCGTAGCCACTGGAGCGCCGCGTAGAGGAGGACCCCGAGCCCGACCCCGACGAAGATCGCGCCGAAGGGGAGACCGGACGGTCGGAGCAGGTTCGCGAGCGGAGCGAGCCACGCCGAGGGACCCGAGGCGCCCGCGAGCTCGGAAGCGGACGAGATGAGAGCGGCGCCGCTCAGGATTTCGCCCCCGGTCGGCGGCGTCGTCTACGGCGGCCGACCAGGACGAACGATCCCCACCCGGCCAAGGCGATGGCCCCGGTGGCGACGAGGGCCGGAATCGCGAGGTTCCAGACCGGTGGGGTCGGCGCGAGCCCGATCGGCTGGAAGGAGAGGTCGACCACGGTCGGCGCCGCATCGACCGTGAGGACGCCGTGCGACGGCGAGGCGGTGTACCCGGTGGGCGGCGTCACGTTGTACGTGTAGGTGCCGTTCGGTTCAAGAAAGCTTGCCGAGCCGGCGGTCTCGGTGAGAAGGTTATCCGACACCCGCACCGACCAGGCGTCGTCCGCGGGCAGGCCCGAGGCCTGGAACGTGACCCGGAACGACGCGGGGAGGAACTCGACGTAGAACACTCGCCCTACGCCCTCGATCGAGAAGTTCCCCGTGTGGACGTCGGGCACGTAGTCTTCGACGTCGGGGATCGTGAACGCGTACGTGCCGTTGGGCAGCGGGTCCGTCGTCCAGGCACCGTTATTGAGGACCGGATCGCCCGCGACGTCGACCGACCAGGAGAGATTGCCGAGCCCGGTCTCTTCCCAGACGACGGCGTACATCACCTGGTAGAAGCTCACGGTCACGACGAGGCTCGAGTTGTTCACGTAGAAGCCGTACGACGCGTTGCGCGCGTGGTAGCCCGCGATCGTGCTCGCGACGTAGCCGTACGCGCCGGACGGTTCGGCGATCT
>JASHUS010000084.1 GCA_030039865.1 Thermoplasmata archaeon | reverse complement strand
ACCCCGGGGTTGCGATCCGCCGGCTCGGCGGCCGCGCCGGCGCGCGGGGTCCGCTCGAGAAGCGGACGACGCTCGAGCGCGTCGCCCGAGAGTACCGCCGGCTGGCCCGAGATCCGCGCTGGCTCGTCCTCGACGCACGCGCGCCGGTCACTGAACTGGTCCGTCGTGCGGTCGAGCGCATCATGCCGGAACGCCGGCGCGCCCCTCGCAACTGATATCCGCTCGGTCGGTCCCCCGACCCCGCCGGTGACCCCGATGGCGCGCATCCTCGTCCGGGAGGAGACCCTCGATCCCTCCTACCTGCCCCCGCGGCTCGTCCATCGCGAGAAGGAGATCGAGATCACCTCGAAGCGCTTCCGCGAGGCGCTCGCGAAGGGCCTTCCGTACCACCTGATGCTGACGGGGGGCGTCGGCAGCGGGAAGACCGCGCTCGCGCGCCGCGTCGGCGCCGACCTCGCCCGGGCCGGTCGGACCGGGGGCTTTCCGGTCCATGTTGCGTATGTGAACTGCTGGCGGCGGGCCAGCGATCGCACTGTGATGCTCGACCTCCTGCGCAGCGTCGACGTCTCGCTGCCCGATCGCGGCTACAGCCTGTCCGAGATGCTCGACGTCTTCGAGCAGGGGATCCGCAAGAACCCCCGGCACCTGCTCGTCCTGCTCGACGAGGCGTCGAGCCTCGTCCGGCAGGAGACGAAGCTCGTCTATCTGCTCTCCCGGTCCCGCGAGGTCGAGCTCGGATCGATCTCGCTCGTCCTGATCGCGATCGAGGACCTCCTGCCGTACCTCGACCGCGCGAGCCGCTCGAGCTTCGGCGTCACGCACCGCCTCGCGCTCGCGCCGTACGATCGGAGCGCGCTCGCCGACGTCCTCGCCGCCCGGGCCGAGCTCGCGCTGCGACCCGGGAGCTACGATCCCGACGTCCTCGACCAGATCGCCCGCATCGCCGCCCCGAACGGGGACGCCCGGTTCGCCCTCGAGCTTCTCAGCGGCGCCGCGCACCTCGCGGAGGACGACAGCGCGGACGCCATCTCGGGCGAGCACGTGCGCCGGGCGAAGGGCTCGATCCTCCCGACGGTGACGGAGACGCAGATCGAGGCGCTCTCGACGCACGAGCTCGGCGTGCTGCTCTCGCTCTCGCGCACGCTCAAGGGACGTTCCACTTCGACCTCGAGCCAGAAGCTGCGCGCGAACCACGCGGCCCTGCTCGAGGAGCTCGGGGCCCCGGCGATGAGCCGGACGACGTTCTGGCGGACGCTCAAGGAGCTCGAGCGCGACGGACTCGTGACGCTCGAGACCGGCGCGTCGGGCGAGTCGAGCCAGGTCGCGATGGACGAGATGCCGGCGAGCTTCCTCGCGACGCTCCTCGAGGAGCGCATCGGGCGCGCTCGACCGCGCAAAGGCTAAGCGGGCACCCCCGCTCGTCGCGACGTGGCCGCGTCGGAAACGGCGCGGGGCGTTGCCCCTCCCGCCCGAACGCTCCCGTCCTGGATCACGATCCGTCCGCCCCGGGGTCCGGCCTACCCCGAGGTCCGCGGGATCCTCGAGGACCTCGGGCTCGGGACGGTCTGCCGGGAGGCGCGGTGTCCCAATCTCTCGGAGTGTTGGTCCGCCGGGACCGCGACCCTCATGCTGCTGGGGACGGAGTGCACCCGCCGCTGCGGATTCTGCGCGGTGACCACGCACTGGCCCCGGGGCCACGTCGACCCGAGCGAACCCGCGCGGGTCGCGGAGGCGGTCCGACGCTGGGGACTCCGCTACGTGGTCCTCACGCAGGTCTGCCGGGACGACCTCCCGGACGGCGGGGCGGAGATCCTGACGGAGACGGTCCGTCAGATCCGCCGCGAGGCGCCCGGGACGCTCGTCGAGCTCCTGATCGGCGACCTCGGCGGGTCGAGCGACGCGATCGACCGCCTGTGGGCGTCGCCCCCGGACGTGCTGGCCCACAACCTCGAGACCGTCCGATCGCTGTCCGCCGGGGTCCGCGACCCGCGCGCGGGCTACGACCGGTCGCTCGGCGTCCTCGCCACCGCGCGTCGGGCCGGTCCCGCCGGCCTCGTCACCAAGAGCTCGATCATGCTCGGGTTGGGCGAGAGCGAGGCCGAGCTCGAGATCGCGTTCCACGACCTTCGGGAGTCGGGCGTCGAGCTGCTCACCCTGGGCCAGTACTTGCGCCCGGGGCCTGCGCACCTCCCGGTCGACCGGTACGTCCCCCCCGAGGAGTTCGAACGGTTGAAGCGCCGCGCGCTCGACGCGGGGTTCGCGGGCGTCGAGGCCGGCCCCTTAGTCCGGAGCTCCTACCACGCCGAAGAGCTCTTCCGCGCCGCGCGGTCCGCCGCGGGGGCGTGATCGGCCGTGGCGAAGAAGGTCCGTCGGAAGCTCGAAGAGGAGGAGGAGGCCGCCTTCGAGTTCCCGGTGTTCGACGAGCTCGGGTTCGTGACCAAGGAGTTCGAGCTCACGGCGGGGCTCGTCTTCGCGACGCTCTTCGCGGTGCTGCTCGGCATTCTCGGATGGGTGATGACCGCGCAGGGGATCAACGGGTTCGTTCCGTTCGGCCTCGGCCTCGTCGTGCTCATCCTGAGCCCGTACGCGATCCGGCGCGTGCGGGACCGTTCCACGCTCTTCACGAAGGGGGATTGGGCCGGCCTGCTCGCGCTCGAGTTCTTCGGCTGGCTCGCGCTCTGGTTCGTGCTCGTGAACGTCTCCCCGATGCTCTAGCGGGGACCGTCGTCGAGCCACGCGAGCCGCTTCCCGAGCAGCTCGCCGAGGGCGGTCGCGAGGGCCGGATCGTCCGGCGCCTCCGCGAGCGGATGAATGCGGGCGTGCGTCGGGTCGGACGGGGTCAGGTCCTTTCCGAGCGAGAGGCGTGGGAACGCCCGCCGGAGGACGGCTTCCGCCTCGCGCTCCGTGCGCCGGGACTCGACCG
>JASHUS010000010.1 GCA_030039865.1 Thermoplasmata archaeon | reverse complement strand
TCGCGCGGAAGATCCCCTACTCGACCGTGAAGGCGGTCTTCGGCTTCGAGCCGAGCACGAACATCGGGCTCGTCTTCTACACCGCGCTCCAGAGCGTTCCGTGCTTCTGGCCGTCGTGGGCGGAGGGCCGCAGCGTCCCGTGCCTCATCCCCTGCGGGATCGACCAGGACCCGCACTTCCGGGTCACGCGGGACGTCGCGGAGGGCCTCGGGTACCCGAAGCCCGCTCTCCTCCACAGCCAGATGGTACCCGGTCTGCTCGGCGAGGGCGCGATGTCGACGAGCGGCGACCGGGCCGACAACGCGCTCTTCCTCAACGATCCCCCCGAGGTCGTCGACAAGAAGATCCGCAACGCGTTCACGGGCGGCCGCGCGACCGTCGAGGAACAGCGCCGCCTCGGGGCGACCCCCGAGATCTGCTCGATCTGGGCGCAGTGGCGGACGCGCTTCGCGGAGTCCGACGAGAAGTTCGCCGAGATCACCGCGGACTGCCGGTCCGGCAAGATGCTCTGCGGGGAGTGCAAGTCGCAGCTGCTCGAGCGGGTCCACGCCTTCTACCGCGAGCACGACCTCGCCCGCGAACGGGTCAAGGACTGGGCGGAGTCGACGATCGTCACGTCGGCCCCGAAGGACCTGTAGCGGTTCGATGCCCGTGTCGGGCTAGCCGACCTCGGGGCCCATCCGCGGTGGCCGCGGGGCCCGACGGTCTTGGTCCGAAGGGGACAGATTCGAGGAGGCTGGGCTATCCTCCGGCCCGCCCACGACCGCGGTCACGAGCCGCAACATCGGTCGGAAGAGGGAGGCTTGGGCTCGGGCGGGATCCAGGGTGTACGCCCGTTCGTACGCCGCGACCGCCTCCTCCTCATCGCCGAGACTGAGCAGCGAGAGGGCGAGGTCGAGCCAGCTCTTCGCCTCGCGTTCGCCCTCCCGGGCCCCCACCTCCGACGATCGGTCGTCCGAGGGGGGTCCCTCTTCGACCGGGGCGCCCTGGGTCGCCCCGGGGAGCTCGCGCGAGAGCACGAGGGCCCGTTCGAACGCGGCCGAGGCCGCGTTCTCTTCCCCGGACTCCGCGAGCGCGACGCCGAGGCGGTGCCACGCGACCATGTCGTCGGGCGTCAGCGCGACCGCGTGGCGGTAGGCGGTCGCCGCGTTCCCCCACTCCTCGCGGAGCGAGCGCGCGACGCCGAGATGGAACCAGGCGTCCGGGTTCTGGGGAGCCAGCGCGACCGCGCGGGAGAGCGCGACCTCGGCCTCCTGGGCCCGGCCCAGGTGGGCGAGCACGATCCCGAAGTACGCCCAGGCGGCCCCGTGGTCCGGCTCGTCCTGGACCGCCTGCCGGAACTGCTTCGCGGCCTCGCCGTACTCCCGCCGCAGGAAGAACTGGACCCCGAGGTCAAAGCTATCGCCCATGCCGAAGCACCCGGCCGGCGAGGTGGAGCACCCGACTTCGGAAAAGCCTGCCGCACGAATTGCAACGGCGACCGGGGGCCCAACTTTCGGCGGGGCCGGGCGGCTCGCCGTCCTTTTATACTCCTAAGTTTCGATAGTCCTTCGAGGAATCCCAGAGCCCAGCCCGCTTCGAGCGTCCCGCCCGTCCCAATTCTGCGACGAGTTGTTCGCGCGACCCGACTCCGCTTTGGCTTCCCGAACCGGAAAACCCGAACAAGAGGCGAAGCGCGAAATGCCCGACAAGCCCCTGACGAAAGTGCGAGACCTGACGCCGAACTCGAAGCAAGTGAACGTGCTGGCCAAGGTGGTCAACGTAGGAGAACCGAAGGAGGTCATGGGCAAGTTTGGCGACCCCCGCAAGGTGTGCGAGGCCGTCGTCGGCGACGACACGGCCACGATCATCCTCTCCCTCTGGAACGAGCAGATCGGCTCGATCCAGAAGGACGAGACGATCCTGGTCGACAACGGCTACGTGTCCCTCGTGCGGGGCCACATGCGCCTCAACGTCGGCCGCTACGGCAACCTCTCGAAGTCGACCGACTCGGTCGGCGACGTCAACAACCAGCTCGACATGAGCCAGCAGGAGTTCGAGAGCGAGCGCCGCTCCTTCGGGGGCGGGTACCGCGGCGGTGGCGGCGGGGGCCGCTACGGCGGCGGTGGTGGCGGAGGCGGTGGCGGCCAGGGCCGCGACCGGTCCAACAGCTACCAGCGCTACTAGGCGCTCGAACGGCGCGGACGCGCCGATGGGCGACGAACCCCTTCCGACTCTCCTTTCGAGAAGAGTTGCTTAAGCCCGTGTCCCCAGTTGATCGGAGCAACCTCCCCACGAGCGTTGGACATGGTTCGTGAGTTCGGAGGTCGTAGACGCGGTGCACTCCCCAGGTAGCGGGAGCTCTTCAAGCCGAAGCTGTCGTCCGACTCGACGTTACAGGAGTTCCCGAAACTCGTCTGGGGTCAGTGCCGCCGTGCGGATGGCGGCGAGGAGCAAACCGCGCTTCACGGCCCGATTCCCGTGGACTGGAATGACGATCAGGTCCCTCACGCCTTCCTTCGCCAGCGAGACATGGCTCCCCGACTGTCGCTGGACGACCCACCCCGCCCGGCGGAACGCCTTGATCGCCTCCGGACCGGAGACGTCCGCCAGGCTGCTCACGGCGCGGGGTCAGGCGGCCGCAAGCTCGAAGCGCAGCTCGGTGACCGGCCGGCCTCGGTGAGCGGACGAGTGGGGATGGGCTGCCCGCTCCGCCAAGGTCTCGATGTAGAGGGAGATCGCCTCGCGAGCGTTCTTCCGAACTTCGGGGATTGTTTCCCCCTGAGTGAAACAGCCCGGGAGCTCCGCGCACTCGGCCCAGTACCCTCCCTCCTCCGCTCGATAGACCTTGACCGTGAACTTGGGCTTCACACTCCGTCACACCGGCCGTCGTGGCATAACCCTTCCGGCGAGTGGGAACGGTGTGCGATGATCGCCGGCCGGACTGGACCCGGCCGTCAGGTCGGAATCGACCTCTGGGTTTCGGTCCGTTTCCTCGGCGGGCTGGGCCGAGGGCGGCGTCTGTAATTCTAAATAAGAGCGTCCCACTTCGCGCCGGCGAGCCCTATGGCCGATGAGAACCGGGAACTGGCGCTGTACGTACAGTCCAAGAAGGCGGTCACCACGTTCTACCGCGCCCCGGCGATGACCCCGCCGGCCGCGGTCGGCGCGGGCATGCCGCCCGGGAGCGTCGGCGGCGGGGCGACCGAGGCGTCGGCCGGGGACTCGGTCTACTTCCTCTCGGACGAGCAGGCGCGGTGCGTCGCGCTCGTCGAGGAGATGGCCGCGAAGCGCGGCTACCGCGTCAAGACCGTCGACGTCGAGAAGGCCGGGCGCATCGAGCAGTTCATCACCGAGCATCTGCGCGGCGTCCAGACGTTCCCGGTGCTGATCTCCCCGAGCGGCGGCCGCATCGAAGGCGCGGCGAGCTTCACCGAGGACGCGCTCGCCGAGATGATGCCCACCGAACTGAAGGGCGTGCGCGCGTTCTCCTACCTCAAGGTCCGCGGCGGCGACTTCGACCGCATCCGGCGCCTCCTCGAGGGGCTCCCCGAGGTCAAGGAGATGCACTTCCTGACCGGGGACTGGGATCTTCTGGTCGTGCTCGACTTCGAAGCGGGACCGGCCGGTACGAAGCGCCGGGTGCTCGACTTCGTCACGGACCGGATCCGCGGCATCCCCGAGATCCTCGACACGTCGACCGTCGTGCCCGAGTACTCGGTCACGAAGTTCCCACTGCCCTGAGCCGCGCTCGCGGCGGGCGGCGCCGCGGCTTCGCGCGACCGGGGACGACCCCGATCCGCCGCGTTCCGCTGTCGCGGCTCGATGGCCCGCCGGGCTCCGCCGTCCCGTAGAGCGGCTCGACCGTCAGCGGGTGGTCCTCGAGCCAGGCGATCCCGTCGATGTACGCCGCGAACGGCTCCAAGTTCGTGAAGAGCGGGATCCCGAGCTCGACCGCGCGGCGGCGCAGCACGTACTCGTCCTCGAGCATCCGCTCGAGCTTCGCCTGGGTGAGGGACGCCGGGACATCGAGCAGAAGGTCGATCCCGCCCCGGTCCAGGACCTCCATCACGTTCGGGTGGCGGTCCGGCTCCGACACCTTGTGCAGGATCTTGACGTCGGGCACGCCGTGCAGGGTGAGGAACGCGCCCGTGTCCTCGGTCGCGAGCAGGTGCAGCCCGAGCCCGCCGAGGCGACGCGCGATCGGCAGCAGCTCCTCCTTGAGCTTCGTCCCGCCAACGGAGAGGAACGCGTTGCCGTTCGGCGGGGCGAGGCGCACGCCGGTCGCGACGAGCGCCTTCACGAGCGCGTCCGCGAACGTCGGGCCGAAGCAGGCGACCTCGCCGGTCGACTGCATTTCGACGCCGAGGAGTGGGTCCGAGCCCGTGAGCTGCAGGAACGAGAACTGGGGGACCTTCACGCCCCAGCGGCCGGGCGGAAGCGGCGCCACGCCTTCGCGAGTGAGCGGACGCCCGAGCATCGCCTTCGCCGCCTCGCGCAACAGCGGGACGCCCGTCGCCTTCGCGAGGAACGGGAGGGATCGGCTCGCGCGCAGGTTGAGCTCGATGAGCTGGAACTCCCGGTCCTTGACCAGGAACTGGACGTTGAACGGCCCGCGGATCTGGAGCGTGCGCGCGAGCTTGCCCGCCGCGTCCCGCAGCCGCGCCTGGAGCTCGGGCGGCGTGTGCCGAGGCGGCAGACAGAAGATCGCGTCCCCCGAGTGGACGCCGGCGCGCTCGACGTGCTCGAGGACGCCCGCGACGAGCACGCGCTCGCCGTCCGAGATCCCGTCGAGCTCGACCTCGTCGGCCCCCTCGACGAACTTCGTGATCACGACCGGGTGTTCGGGCGACACCCGGGTCGCTTCGGAGAGGAAGCGCCCGAGGTCGGCGCGGCCCGCGATGACACGCATCGCCTGGCCCGAGAGTACGTACGACGGGCGGACGAGCACCGGGTAGCCGACCTCGTCGGCGAACGCGCTCGCCTCGTCGATCGTCCGGAACGACTGCCAGGCCGGCTGGGGGAGCTTGAGCTTCTCGAGCAGCGCCGCGAAGCGCGCCCGATCTTCCGCGGTGTCGATCGAGTCGGAGGAGGTGCCGAGGATCGGGATGCCGCACGCGTGGAGGAGCGGCGTCAGGTTCTGGGCGAGCTGGCTCCCGACGCACGTCACGACGCCGTCGAAGCGCTCGAACTCGCAGACGTCGCGCACGCGCTCGAGCGTGATCTCCTCGAAGTAGAGGCGATCGGAGCGATCGTAGTCGGTCGAGACGGTCTCGGGGTTCGAGTTGAGGAGCGCGACGCCCGGGACGCCCTCCGCGCGCAGGCCGTCGACGAGGTTCATCGTCGACCAGTCGAACTCGACGCTCGAGCCGATCCGGTAGGGGCCCGCGCCGAGGACGAGCACCGCATGGGGCGGCAGCGGCACCACGTCGTCGGCGTCCGCGCGGTACGTGAGGTAGAGGTAGTTCGTCCGCGCGGGCCACTCGCCCGCAAGCGTGTCGATCATCCGGACGCGCGGCCGGATGCCGGCGGCGAGTCGCTGGCGGCGCACGTCCTCCTCGTCGAGCCGCGCGGTGCGCGCGATCGCCCGGTCCGAGAGCCCGACCTCCTTCGCACGGCGGAGGAGCTCGGGCGCGAGCTCCCGCACGTTCGCCTCCCCGAGCGCCCGGTGCGTCGTCTCGACCTCGCCCAGCGAATCGACGAACCAGCGGTCGATGTACGAGACGCGGCTGATCGTCGCCGGGTCGATGCCGGCCCGCAGCGCCTCGAGGACGCGGTAGAGCACGTCGGGCGTCGGGCTCGCGAGGTCCGCGAGGATCGCCTCGGGCGCGCGGACGGTCGCCGGCGGCACGAGGTCGGCGCGCGGGTCGCCCATCCGCACCGCCTTCTCGAGCGCCTCGGGGAACGACGCGCCGATCCCCATCGCCTCGCCGACCGACTTCATCGTGGGGCCGAGCCGGCGGTCGGCCCGCTCGAACTTGTCGAGGTCCCAGCGCGGGAGCTTCACGACGACGTAGTCGAGCGACGGCTCGAAGCAGGCGGTCGTGACGCCCGTGATGCGGTTCTTGAGCTCGGGGAGCGTGTAGCCGAGCGCGAGCTTCGCCGCGACGTACGCGAGCGGGTAGCCGGTCGCCTTGCTCGCGAGCGCGCTCGAGCGCGAGAGCCGGGCGTTGATCTCGATCGCGTAGTACTCGAGGCTGTCCGGGTCGAGGCAGAACTGGATGTTGCACTCGCCGACGATCCCGACCGTCGCGACGGCGCGCAGCGCCGCCTGGCGGAGCATCTGGTACTCCTCGTCCGTGAGCGTCTGGCTCGGCGCGATCACGATGTTGTCGCCGGTGTGCACGCGCATCCCGAGGACGTTCTCCATGTTGCAGACCGTGAGCGCGTTGCCCTTCGCGTCGCGCACGACCTCGTACTCGAGCTGCTTGAACGATCCGACGTACCGCTCGAGCAGCACCTGGCCGACCGGGCTCCAGCGGAGGCCGCGCTCGACCGCCTCCTGGAGCTCCCCGGCGTTCCGCGCGACCCCGCCGCCCTTGCCGCCGAGCGTGAACGCGACGCGGAGCATCACGGGGAACCCGAGCTCCTCCGCCGCGGCGCGGGCCTCCTCGTAGGAGTAGCACGCCCGGCTGGGCAGCGTGGGAACGCGGGCGTCCTTCATCGCCCGGACGAACTTCGCGCGGTCCTCGGTCGCCCGGATGCCGGCGAGCGGCGTGCCGAGCACCCGGGTGCCGGTCCGACGGAGGTCGCCGCGCGCGCTCAGTTGGACACCGCAGTTGAGCGCGGTCTGTCCGCCGAACGAGAGCAGGATCCCGTCCGGCCGCTCCGCGTCGAGGATCGGGGCGACGAACTCGGGGACGAGCGGCTGGAAGTAGACCTTCCCGTGCTTCGGCGGGTCGGTCTGCAGGGTCGCGATGTTCGGGTTGACGACGACCGCGTAGACCCCCTCTTCCTCGAGCGCCTTGAGGCACTGGCTACCGGAGTAGTCGAACTCCCCGGCCTCCCCGATCTTGAGCGCCCCGCTCCCGAGGAGGAGGACCTTCGACGGATGCTCGCGCGTCATCCCGCGCGCCTCACCTTCTCCACGAACCGGTCGAAGACGAACCCCGCCTCCTGCGGGCCCGGGTGACCCTCGGGATGCCCCTGCAGCGCGATCGTCCGGCCCCGGGCGTCCCGCAGCCCCTCGACCGTCCCGTCGTCGGGGTTCGTCGCCCACGCCGCGAGGCCGGTGCCACGCAGCGACGCCGGCTCGACCGCGTAGCCGTGGTTCTCGCTGACGATGAGCGCGCGCCCATCGGGGAAACTGATCGTCTTGTTCTGGCCGCGGTGGCCGTACTTCAGCTTGAACGTCGTCGCGCCCCGGGAGAGCGCGAGCAACTGGTTGCCGAGGCAGATCCCGAGGGTCGGCAGGGCGCGCGTCGAGGGGCGGCCGAGCTCCTCGACCGTGACCGAGAGCTCCACCGGATCCCCCGGCCCGTTCCCGACGAGCAGCCCCCGCACGGGGCGGCCCTCCCACTGGGACGGCACCTCGTGGTCGTACGGAAGCCGCAGGACCGAGACGTTGCGCGCGAGCAGCGCGCGGAGGATGCTCGCCTTGACACCGCAGTCGAGGACCGCGACGATCGGCCGATCCTTCCGGCCCAGGAGGACCGGCCGCTTCGGCGCGACCTCGGCCATGTAGTTCTCCTTGCCGTACTCGGGCGCCTGGGCGATCGAGCGCAGCAGCTCGGCGTTGCTCGGCGGGTCCGCGCCCGGCCGCGCGACGTCGATCACGCCGCGCAGGACGCCGCGGGAACGAAGGTGCTCCGTGAGGCGGCGCGTGTCGACCCCCCGGATCCCCGGGACCCCCTCGTCGGCCAGCCACTCTTCGAGCGAGCGGGCGCTCGCCCAGTGGTTCGGGCGAGTCGTGCCGCGCACGATCACCCCCCGGACCTGGATGCCCTCGCTCTCGAGCACGGGGAGACCGGCCTTGTCACGCGCGCCCGCCGGCGGGACGCCGTAGTTCCCGAGCAACGGGTAGGTGAACGTCAGGATCTGGCCGCGGAACGACGGATCAGTGAGCGACTCGGGATAGCCGACCATCCCGGTCGTGAACACGACCTCGCCGACCTTCCGGACGGACGCGCCGAAGCCAGTACCCTCGAACCGGGTCCCATCCTCTAACAGCAAAGTGGCCCGCCGGTCGGCGTCGTCGGGCCGGGCCGCGTCGGGCGTGAGAAGAACCCGACGCAAACGAGGAAGGCGGTGGGGCTTAACATTTGCCGGTCGCGCCGCGCCGTCCGGGTGGCCGGCGCGTTCGCGAGGCATCAAATCCGTCGCCCGAGTAGTCCGGGACGTGCCGGGACTTCCTCGACTGCGCGACGAGTACGACTTCCTCGTGCTCGGCGGCGGGCACGCCGGGCTCCAGGCGGGCCTCAAGGCGGCGCTCCTCGGCTATTCGGCCGTGATCGTCGACCGCGGTCCGAAGTACTCGCGCTCGTACTACGCGCCGCGGATGGACAACATCCCCGGCTTCCCCGAGGGCGTCTCGGGCCACGAGCTCCTCGACCGGCAGATCAGCGCGGTGCGCAAGCTCGACGCCCAGATCGACTACATCACGCCGGCGCGAGCGACCGCCGTGGCACGGGACGGCGACCGGTACCGGGCGGAGTTCGAGTGGCTCAAGCAGCCCCGGTCGACCCGCGGGCGCGCCGTCGTGCTCGCGCTCGGCGTCGTCGACCGGATCCCCGAGGTCGGGGGGAAGATCGATCCGATCTTTCCGTGGGCGAACCTCGGGATCGTCGACTTCTGCCTGCTCTGCGACGGGCACACGCTCGTCGACCGCACGGTCGCCGT
>JASHUS010000009.1 GCA_030039865.1 Thermoplasmata archaeon | reverse complement strand
TCGAGCGCGAGCCAGCCGTTGCCGTGGATCAGCGCGTCGATCGTGGGGAACCCGGTCGGCGTCGACTGGTAGCCGTTGACGAGCCACGTGGGGTACCCGAACGACGAGAGACCGGCTTTCGGTCCCCAGATCCAGCAGGGGTTCGTCGGCGTGACGGCCGGCCAGGAGCCGTAGAACTCGTTGAAGGCGGTGCTGTTGGTGCAGATCGGCGACGTCGAGCTGCCCCCCGCCAACCAGAGGGCGGCCGCCATGAGGACGAGAGAGCCTAAGATGAACCCGGGGAGCGCGTAGCCTGAGAACGACATCACGCGGGCGCCCTGGTCGATGGGACGGTTGCGGTTGACCGCGGAGAGGTTGCCGAGGGGGATCGAGATGATCAGGACGAAGAACAGGCTGAGCAGCGCGAGCTCGAGCGTGTAGGGAAGGAACGCCGCCAGCACGCTCGTGACGGGCAATCCCTTGAGCGCCGGGAGACCGGAGTACCCTTTGCCGACGGTGCTGGTCGGGCTAACATAGCCCCAATGGAAGGTCAGCGCGTTCCCGATGTAACGCGCCCACTGTACGGGTATCGCCTGATTGTATCCCAACGCGTTAATGGCCTTCGCGTAGGCCGGATTCGGACACTGCGCATTGGGGTTGTTCGGACAGGGGATCGTCGGAGAGCACGGGTTAGCGTGCGGAGTCGGCTGGTAGTACGAACAAATCCGTTCGGTCAGGGGGATGGCCTGGACGAGCACGAAAGTAATGGTCATCACGCCGATAATGACCGGGACTAGGAGCGCGACCCGGCGCAAGATGTAGACCCACATCCGCATCCGATCGTGCCCCCGGCGTCGAGTCGTGCTAGAGGCTAGCAGGGTGCTGCGGTTACTTAAGGAAAGGAAGAAACCAGCTCGCAGACGATCCTGATTTCGCTCGAGGCGCTGGGTCCCGACGCGAGACCGGCTCGCCATCCGCGCTTCGTGAGCGGAGGGGGACTAACGGTCTACCGCTTCGAGGAACTGGACGAGGTCCTGTTCGGTACTCCCGGCGAACTCGAGGAAGAGCCAACCGAGGTCCTCGGCGATCGTATTGTTGTACATGGAGAGGCAATCGGTGAAGTTGTTCAAGCCCAAGGTCTGCTGCAGCGAGAGGCCCGTCGTGTTCAGCCCGGCGGCGACGTACTCATCGTGAAGACTGGTCGCGCAGACGGCCCCGCCTCCCGAACAGGAGTGTTGAGCTTCGATGGTCACGTGATCGACCAGCTCGCCGAACAGAGGGAAGTTCCAGCCGTATCGGATCGAAGCCCCTGTGAGGTAGGCATCGGTCGCGAAATGGTACGGCTGGACCATCGCGGAGAAGTTCTGGACTTCGTCGAGGTAGGTGGTTTGGTTCGGTGGTGTGTGAGTCGGGGGAGTGATCTCGAGCGAAAATCCGGAGATGTACGAGCTGAGGTTACCGCCGAGAAGCGTCATCACGTTCGCGAGGGTGGCCGTTTGGACCACGAAGATCCCCCCCGGATCCACGTTGTGGATCTCGTCGGCCCACGCGTTGATCGACTTCAGATTCGGGGTGGACCCACCGGCTCCGTTCTGGAGATAGAATGCGTCCCCGGCGCGAAGGTAGGCGGAATTGTCGACCAGCCAGCCGGCCAGCCCGGGGTCATTCACCAGAAATCCCAACGGAGGGGGCGTCGCGACCGGGGGCGGAGCGCCTCCGCCCACCGTCACGTTGGCCGAAGCGAACGCGGACTCGTTGTCCGAATCGGTGACCGTCAGTCCGAGGAGGAACGTGCCGTTGGACTCGTACGTGTGCTGACCGCTCGGAAGGGTGGAATTGTTCCCGTCCCCGAATCCCAAGTAGTACGAGTAGGGGGGCGTGCCACCGGTCGCATTGATCGTGTAGTTGACGGTCAGGGGTGCGGTCCCCGAGTCTGAAGAGAGCGACAGTGAGACGTTGAGCACGGGATCGGGCGAGGGAGGCGGGGACCCGGGCGCCGGAGGAGCCGCCGGGGGAGGAGGTGCCGCCGGCGGGGGCGGGGACCCGGAGCCGGGGGGCGACCCCGTCGAACCGGGAGACCCGCCGCCCGTCTCTCCGATGCGATCCAGCTCGGGCGCGAACGCATAGCTGACGGCAAGGCTTGCGGCGATCGAGCAGGTCAGGGCGATCGCGAAGATCTTCGAGGCCCGCCTCATCGGCGCGCCCCCTCGAAATGATTTCGGGCTCCGGACCCCGCGCCAAGCGCGTCTGGGGTTTGGCGGACTTCGGACGGGGAGGGGAGTCGCGCTCGAACCCATCCAACGTTGATCGACGAGCGACACGACCGGTCGAGTCCCGGGCCACCGGCAGCCCGCGAGCCGGGCAGGACCTGCGAGTGACGCGGAGAAAAATCCCCCCGCCCGTCAACGCGTCGACCCCACGACGACCTCTCCGACCCCGGTCGTCCGACAGTCAGGAAAGAGACGAGCATTCATGCGTATGTGTACGTGTCCGTTCTTAAAGGCTACGATAGGACCTCTCGACCCACCGGACCCGAATCGCGGGCTCTTCGGCCACCTCCCTTTCCCGTGCCATCCCCGCGCGAAGCCGTTCGAAACAAAGTATGACGCGGTCGGGTCGACGGCTCGACGGGTCGATCGCGTGATCCACTCCGGTGGCGCAAGCCCGTGGCAGATAGAAACTAAAGTGGTGTCAGGCGAGCTCCCGAGTCCTGAATTCGGACTGCATCCGTTCGACAAATCCGGCGCCCCCAAGCACCGCGAGCGCGCGGGAGGAGTAGCTGGGGATGGCGCTCACGACGCGTGTTGCCTTCTTCGACCGCAGCCAATCGAGTGCAGTACCGATGAGCTCGTCCTGCGGCTCTTCGCCTTCCGACGCGTCCAGATACGGACAAGAAAGGAAGGACAGATTCCCCTGGGCCGACGTGTCCGCCCGGACCAGACCGGTGGGGGATTCCCGGGGGCCGGCACACCAGGCGCGAAGTTCGCCCCGCTTGCCTCGGGCGTACTGGTCGATGCTCGCCGGATCTTCACCCGGAGCCGGTAGAACCTCGAGCAATTCCGCGGGCAACGTCTCGAGGCGAAGGAAACCTACGCGCCGGAGATCGCCTCTTCCCGCGTCGCGAGGAAGGTGAAGGGGGCCACGGGCTCGTACCGGCCGCTCGCCGAGCAAGCATTCGAGCCAGTGGTTCACGAAGAGGACCCGATAGCCGCGCGCCTCGTACAACCGGCGTGCTCCTTCGTTGGCCCGGTTCACTTCCAGGACGGCCAACCGCACGCCCCGGGCCCTAGACGAAGCTTCGGCCGCTTCCATGAGAGCCGAGCCGACGCCCTTGCGCCGGTGGGATCGGTCGGCGAGAAGTGATCCGATGACCACGTGACGACGCTGAAATTCCGCTGAGACGAACCCGACCGCAGTCTCGTCGTATTCTGCTACCAGCAACCGGGCCAGAGGGACCCTTAGCCATCGGGAGACGCTCAGCGCCCACCAGACCGGGAAACCGAAGATCCTCCGCGTCCCGCGCGCGATATCGTTCGCCGTGATTCCGACGAACCCCGGTATCGGATCCGAGTCCTGGGCGACAAGTTGGACGAGGAAGTCCCGATCCGACCGGGCGCAGTTTCGGATCCGAATCATGGGCCTTATGGCGATGCGGAGCCGAGCACGCCCCGCAAGGCGCGCAGGAGGTCGCGCCGGACCTTCGCCCGATTCGCGCCCAACCCGTACGCGATGACGGCTTCGATCAGGGACGCGCGAATGAGGAGCGCGGCCGCCTCGGGGTCGTCCACTCGCAAGGCGGCTCCTCTCGAGCGGACCCGATCGAGGATGCTTCGAATCGCACGGGCGTCCGTCGACCGATCGAAAAGCAAGGCTTGTCGGACCTCCTTGTCTTCCCGGGCCTTCCCGAACATTTCGAGATAGTTTTGGGAGGCGGACGGGTGGGAGCCAAACTCGTCCAGGACCTTCGTGAAGGTTCGCGGGAGGTCGGCGCTGTCCGCGATCTTGGTCAGTCGTTGTTCGATCTTCGCGCGGTCGCGAACCTGGATCGCCTTCAACATGTCGAGCTTGGAGGAGAAGTAGAGGTAGACCGTCGCCCGGCTCACCCCCACCTCCCGCGCGATGTCCTCGACGGTCGCCCGGGAGAAGCCCTTCTTCCGAAAGACGAGTTCGGCCGCCGAGAGGATGCGCGAGCGCGCCTGGGTCTTGTACTCGGGGACGACTCTCGGCACGCTTGACTCCCGGCGCGGCGGTTCGGAAAGCGAACGCTCGGTCCCTGATAAATCTATGGCGGGCCGTCGGTTCAGTTGACAGTGTGTCAGTATACTGGCATAGTGTCTAATAATCGCCGATCTGTCGGAAGGGCGCCATGCAAGGCGGCGCGGGCTTGGCGGGTCGCCCCCGGGCGCCGAGGCCGGCGGCGGGCGATCGTTCGACCGCGTCCGCGCAGGGCAGCGAGCCAAACCGCCGCGAGACCTCTGGCAGGAAAGTCGAGTTACCCCTTTCGATCGCGGAGTGGAGGCCCGCCCCGATCGTAGGTCAGGTGGTGCTCGTGACGACCTGCAACGAAGACGGGACGACGAACGTCGCCCCGAAGTGCTGGGCAGCGCTGGTGGCCTCCCACCCTCTCCACCTCGGGTTCAACTGCAACCGGGACCACTGGACCGCCCGGAACATCCTGCGGAGCCGGGAATTCGTTGTCAACGTCCCGGGTTCCGAATCGGCCGAGAAGGTGTGGGAGACCGCTCGGCTCGCTCACCCCCGAACGGTGGAGGCGGCCGGATTCACCGCGATCCCCTCGGGTCGCGTCCGTCCTCCCCGCGTGGCCGAATGTCATGCCCATCTTGAGTGCTCGCTGGTCCGGCACCTCGAGTTCGGAAACGAGGTGTGGCTCTGGGGCGAAGTCCTCGCAGTCTCGGCGGATGCGGAGGTGACCGACGCAGAGGATCCGTTCAGCGTCCTTCGCTCGTTCGTCTACCTGGAGCCCGGTGCGTACGGGATCATCGGCGGCGCGCGCCGCGTCGGGTCCGCCGTCGTTCCTAGAGAAACTTCGAGAGGGCTTCGGCGACCTCGGCGGGTCTCTCGTCCATCAACCAATGACCCGTGTCCTTCAACACCATGATCTCGGGGTCCGTCGCTACGAGGACCGCCTGCTCGGCGAGCAACGGTCCGTTCGACTTGTCGCCCCCGATCGCGAGGACGGGCATCGTCAGTTTGGACTTTGCGAACTTCGGGAACTCGGCCGCTGCCTTCGGGAAGGCGGCATAGTACTGCCAGGCGGCGCGCATTCGTCCGGGGCGGGAGTAGCTTTCCGTGTAGATCCGGCGGTCCTCTTCGGGAACCGACCGGGAGGCGTCGGCGGCGAAGTCGTTCCAGAAATGCTCGAAGTACGTCCGCTCGCGTCCTTCCACGAGCTTCTCGGGGGTGGGCCCGTTGAACCGGAAGTGCCAGGCCGGCCCATTGTACGCTCGGTCGAAGCCCGCGATCCCCGGGAGAGGAGCTTCCATGAGAACCAGTTTGACAGTCTCCGCCGGGAACTGCGACGCATAGGCGTAACCCACCATCACACCAAAGTCGTGACCCACGATGCGCGCAGTCTCGATGCCGAGTGACTTGACCAAATGATGGAGGCGAACGGCGGCCGTGGTCATATCCAATCCGTCGCGCGGTACGTCCGAATCTCCGAAGCCGGGGAGATCCGGCGCAATAACCCGGAACCTGCTCGCAAGAACCGGAATGAGCTGCTTCCAGACGTGCGAGGTCTCGGCGAAGCCGTGGATCAGGACGACCGCGGGGCCCGACCCCGCGCTCCGATAGAACAGACTCATGTCTCCGATGCTGACGGTTGCAGATTCCAAGGTGGCCACCTACCGTGAGTGTAGGATCCGTACGGTTTGGCGAGTCCCCGGGGGGATAGAACGGTAACCGGTGGGGCGACTTGCCCGCCCCCCGATCTCGGGGGAGCGCGTCCCTGACGAGCCCGAACCACCCGTGACCCGCGGCACGCGCCGAGACGGAACAGGACGGAGCTGCCACGCGGTCCGTTCCTGAACCCTTAAGCAACGAAACACATGGCTCGGGCGTGGCAACCGGCCGTCGTCTCGCCGCCGTGATGTTCACGGATACGGTCGGGTTCACGGCCGCTACGCAAGCGAACGAGGGAAGCTCCCTGGAGCTGCTTCGCCAGCAGAGCGAGTTGATCCGGCCCCTACTCGCGGTCCATCAGGGGCGGGAGATCAAGTCAACCGGCGATGGTTTTCTCGTCGAGTTCGACAGCGCCCTCAAGGCGGTCCAGTGCGCGGTGAGCATCCAGCGCCGGATCTACGAACGGAACTCCGAGGGAGGTTTCGTTCCGATCCAGATCCGGATCGGAGTCCATCTCGGCGACGTCGTGCAGAAGGGATCGGACATCCTCGGCGACGCCGTGAACCTGGCCGCTCGGATCGAGCCGCTCGCCGAACCCGGCGGGATCTGTGTCTCGGGCGCCGTCCACGAGCAAGTACGGGGAAAGATTCCCGACCGGTTCGAGCGGCTGGAACCGAAGCAGCTGAAGGGCGTTCAGGTCCCCATGGACGTCTACCGGGTTGTGCTGCCGTGGATGCAGGACGCCGCCCACGCGCCGGGCACGGACGGGGACGCCCTCGATCGCAATCGAATCGCGATCCTGCCGTTCGCCAACATTAGCCCCGATTCCGCCGATGAGTACTTCGCGGACGGCCTCACGGAGGAATTGATCGCGAACCTGTCGCTCGTCGCGGGCCTGAAGGTGAT
>JASHUS010000083.1 GCA_030039865.1 Thermoplasmata archaeon | reverse complement strand
AGAGCCCGGATGCACCGCTTAACGGTGGCGCCGCTCGCCGGTCGTGCTACCGGAGAAACGACGTTACGTCGGAGGAAAATCAGACGCGGCGTCCCGCCGGGCCGACCCGTTCAGTTCGCGAGGTTCGCGGCGACGATCCGCTCGAAATCGGCGGGCTTGGGCGGCCAGCCTTCGGTCATGTACGTGAGGAACGCTTCGCGCGAGCCCTGACGCAGTGCCTCGTTGCTCGCGCGCTCGAACCCGAGCGTCGAGACGTAGCGCTCGGGCAGCGCGTGCCGCGCCCCGTAGTGCGCCGGATAGACCTCTGTCTCGCTCGGAAGGAGGAGGAGCTTCTCGGTGAGGCTCTCCCAGAGCCGCTCGGCGGAGCCGCCGAGGTCGGTCCGCCCGCAACTCCCGAGGAGGAGCGTGTCGCCCGTGAAGATCCGATCCCGGACCCGGAGCGTGAGATGGTCGAGCGTGTGCCCCGGGGTCTCGAGCACCGTGATCTCCTCATGCCCGAAGCGCAGCGCGTCGCCCTCAGCGAGCCGCTCGTGGGGGTACTGGGCCGGCGAGCGGCGGCTCACATGGATCGGCGCGCCGGTGAGCGCGTGAAGCGCGGCGTGACCGGCAAGGTGGTCGGCGTGCGTGTGCGTCTCCACGATCGCGGCGAGGCGCCAGTTCCCCTCGGCGAGCAGCGCCCGGTAGGGCGCGACGTCGTGGCCCGGGTCGATCAGGATGCCGACCCGCTCGTCGACGTCGCCGACGAAGTAGGCGAGGCAGCCCGACTCCGGCCGGGGGAGCTGCCGGAAGAACAGCCGGTTGGGCGGATCGTCGACC
Organism: Thermoplasmata archaeon; assembly: GCA_030039865.1. Lineage (GTDB taxonomy): Archaea > Thermoplasmatota > Thermoplasmata > Lutacidiplasmatales > UBA184 > Lutacidiplasma. The sequence continues at coordinate 3,502 of JASHUS010000083.1, read as the reverse complement.
GGGTACCGGGGGATCTCGGGGTCCGCGATCCGGGCGTACTCCTCGATCCCGCCCTCGAGCGCGGCGGCGCGGTCGAACCCCTGCTGCCGGAGATATTCGACGGCGCGACGTGCCTGGAACCCGAGATGGTCGTACGCGACGATCGGGCGGTCGTGGGGGAGGCTCGTCAGCGAGCCCGCGATCGTGTCGAGCGGTACGGAACGGTCGTTCGGGATGCGAGCCAGGAGTCGCTCGGTCGGCGGCCGGACGTCGACGAGGTACGGAGGATCGTCCGACGCGAGGAGCCGGCGCAGCTCGAGCGGCGCGATGAGCGCGACCGATCCGGCGCGGGGCGGCCGGAAGTACGGATGCGGCAGATCCGCGAGCGCCTCGGCCATGCCTCGCGTCGATTACCGGTGGCGGAGTATTTACGCTCGCGTCCGGCGCCGGTTCGTCCGGCCCCCGTATTTTCTCGAAAGTTACGGCAAATGACGAAGGGAGCAAACGACTCCGGCAAAGCGTTAATAGACCCCCCTCGGGTCTCACTCGAGCCATGGCGGAGAGCGCCGCTTCCCCGGTGCCGGGCGGTCGGTCCGGCCGCCGCCCGGCCCGCGCGAAGCGCGAGGCGGGGGAGCGGAGCGAGGAGCAGACCGACGCGCTCGGACGTCGGTCCGTCGAGCTCTCCGGGTTCTATCAGGGGAAGATCGAGACCGTCCCGAAGGTCCCGGTCCGTTCGCTCGAGGATTTCGCCCTGTGGTACACGCCCGGCGTCGCCGCCGTCTCGCGCACGATCCAGGCGGACGCGGACCGCGCGTTCGACCTCACCGGCCGCTGGAACACGGTCGCGATCGTCACGGACGGCTCGCGCGTCCTCGGGCTCGGCGACATCGGACCGCAGGCCGCGCTGCCCGTCATGGAGGGAAAGGCGCTCCTGTTCAAGTGCCTCGGCGGGGTCGACGCGATCCCGATCCCGATCCAGGTCAGCTCGCCCGACCGGTTCATCGCGACCGTCGAGGCGATGGCCCCGGCGTTCGGTGGGATCAACCTCGAGGACATCGCGTCGCCGAAATGCTTCGGGATCCTCGAGGAGCTGACCCAGCGCCTCCCAATACCGGTCTGGCACGACGACCAGCTCGGCACGGCGGCCGCGACGGTGGCGGGCCTGCTCAACGCGCTCGAGCTCACGCACCGCTCGATGCGGGAGATCCGGACCGTGCTCTTGGGCGCCGGCGCCGCGAACCTCGTGACCGCCCGCCTCCTCCTCGCGCTGGGCCACGACCCGCACCGCCTGACGCTCGTCGACCAGCGCGGCATCCTCCACGCAGAGCGCGACGACGTCGACGAGCTCATGCTGCGCAACCCGTGGAAGTACCGCCTCGCCCTGAAGACGAACGGCGGGGGGCGGACCGGCGACCTCGCGGCCGCGGTCCGCGAGGCGGACGTCCTGCTCGCGGCCTCGACGCCGAAGCCGGACACGATCACGCCCGAGCACGTGCGCTCGATGGCGCCGGGCCCGATCGTCTTCGCGCTCGCGAACCCCGTGCCCGAGATCTGGCCCGACGTGGCGCGTTCGGCCGGCGCGGCGATCGTCGCGACCGGTCGCAGCGACTTCCCGAACCAGGTCAACAACTCCCTCGTCTTCCCCGCGGTCTTCCGCGGCGTGCTCGACGCCCGGGCGCGGGGAATCCCGGACGAGATCGTGATCGTCGCAGCCCGCGAGCTCGCCCGCGGGGCCGCGCGCAAGGGATTAACCCCGAACCATCTGTTGCCGACGATGGAGGAGCTCGCCGTCTTCCCCGAGGTCGCCGCCGCGGTCGCCGACGAGGCGGTGCGCCTGGGGCTCGCCCGCCACCGGCTCTCCCATGCGGAGTTCCTCGAACGCGCGACGAGCCGGATGGGTCGCCCCGCCCAGCTCGTTCGGGCGCTGGCCCGTGCCCATCTCACCCCTCCGATGCCCCCGGCGGCGCCCCGCGGGCGGAGCGCGCGATGACGCGGGGCGAGAGCGCGGCGTCCCCCCCGCCCCGCGGGGGCCCCGCGGCCTCCGGGCCGATCCACGTCCGCCCCGCCCGGGAGGCCGACATCCCGGCGCTCGTGCCCCTCCTGCTGCGGTTGAAGCGGCTCAACGAGGAGTTCGACTCGCTGCTCAAGGTGCGCGACGACGCGGACGCCCAAGCCCGCACGGTCCTCAAGTCGAACCTCGCCGACCCGAAGTCGCTCATCCTCGCCGCGGAGGGCGTCGGACCGGACCAGGGCAAGGTCGTCGGCATCGTGCGCGCGGTCGTCCGGGAGCGGCCGTTCTACGTCCCCGAGCACGAGGGCGTGATCCTCGACATCTACCTCCTGCCGCTCTACCGGCGCCGCGGCGTGGGCGAGTATCTCCTCCAGGAGGCCACCGCCGCGCTCAAGGCGAAGGGCGCCGGCGTCGTGACCGCGGAGTTCCCGGCGCAGAACGAGATCGCCGCGCGCTTCTACGCCAAGCGCGGCTTCCGGCCGATCACGTCGATCCACGCGCGCTCGCTGTAGGGTCCGCGCCGATCGGTGGCGCGCTCCCTGCGAGAAGGTTAAGCGGCGCGACCCCTGCTTTCGGCCGTATGGCGAAAGCAATCGGCGGCGCCCCTCCCGCGGGCAAGTTCCTGCGCCGCGGGAAGGTCAAGGAAGTCTACGAGATCTCGCCGACCGAGCTCGAGTTCCGGTTCACGAACGACATCTCCGTCTTCGATAAGCACATCCCGAGCGAGATCCCGTTCAAGGGCGAGACCCTCACGCGCACCGCCGCGCACTGGTTCGCCGTCTGCCAGCGGCTCGGGATCCCGCACCACTTCCTCGGCCTCTCGGGACCGACGTCGATGCGCGTGAAGCGCGTCCAGGTCGTCCCCGAGCCGAAGACGCTCGGGCCCCGGCCCCGGAACTACCTCGTCCCCCTCGAGCTGATCGTCCGCTACTACCTCGCGGGCTCGATGTGGGACCGCGTGAAGGCCGGCAAGGTCGGCGCGAAGGACCTCGGGTTCCCGGCGGGCAAGACCCTCGAGTTCGCGATGGCCCTGCCCGAGCCGCACTTCGAGGTCACGACGAAGCTCGAGCCGATCGACCGGCTCCTCACGATGCCCGAGGCGCTCGAGCTCTCCCGCCTCGACGCGAAGCAGCTCGACCACGCGAAGGAGATGATCCTAAAGGTCGACGAGGCGATGCAGCGGGAGATCGGCCCGCGCGGCCTGCTCCACGTCGACGGCAAGAAGGAGTTCGCGATCGACGCGGACGGCGCCCTCATGGTCGTCGACACGTTCGGCACGGCCGACGAGGACCGGTTCTGGGACAAGGACGCCTATGACCGGGGCCGACAGGTCGACTTCTCGAAGGAGTTCGTCCGCCAGCACTACCGGCAGAGCGGCTACTACGACCAGCTCCAGGCCGCGCGCGCCGCGCACGCCGACGAGCCCCCGATCCCGCCCCTTCCGCCGCTCCTCATCGACGAGGTGAGCCGCCTCTACACGACCGTCTTCCAGCGGCTGACCGGCGAGCCGTT
>JASHUS010000082.1 GCA_030039865.1 Thermoplasmata archaeon | reverse complement strand
CGTTCAGCGAGGACGACGTCGACGACCGCGTGATGCACAACTGGCTCGACCACTTCGGGCTCGAGTTCCACCAGATGCACGCGAGCGGGCACGCGTCGGCGACCGAGCTCTTCGAGATCGCCCACACGGTGAAGCCGTCGGTGGTCTATCCGATCCACACCGAGCATCCCGAGGCGTTTGAGAAGCTCGGGCCCGGCGTGCACCCGCCGCGGCTCGGGGTCGCGTACCCCGTGGCCCCGTAAGCGGTGCTGTCCGAGGGATTAAGCGCCGACCGACCGTCGGCCGCCGGATGGCGCCGGACCGGCTCCCGACCGGCATCGCCGCGGTCGACCGGTTGCTGGGCGGGGGTCTCGAGACCGACTCGCTCACGGAGATCTACGGGGAGGGCGGGAGCGGGAAGACGCTCTTCTGCCTCCAGGTCGCGTACCGGGTCGCGCGCGAGAACCGGTGGGTCTTCTACGTCGACACGGAAGGCGTGAGCGTCGATCGGCTGCGGGCCGTCGCGGGCGCCGATCTCGATCGGATACTCAAACGGTTCCTTCTCTCGACGCCGAAGGACCTCGACGAAGAGGGGCGCGCGGTCGCGACCGCCGACGCGCTCGCGCGGGAAGGGAAGCGCCCGGTCGGCCTCATCGTCGTCGATTCGGGCACCGCCTACTATCGACTCTCGCTGTCGGGGGACGACGAGGACGACGCCCGGCGGACGCTCGTCGTCGCGGTCGCCGACCTCGTCGCCACCGCGCTCGAGGCGCACCTGCCGGTCCTGTTCACCAACCAGGTCTGGCGGAGCGTCCGGGAGGGGACGCTCGAGCCGCTCGGCGGCTCGTTCCTCAACCACGCGGCCAAGACGATCCTCCGGTTCGACCGTCTGCCCGGCGATCGCCGGCGCGTCGTGCTCGTCAAGCACCGATCGCTCCCCGAGGGCTCCGCGGAGTTCCGGATCACCCCGACGGGACTCGACTGACCGCGCGACGGCCAAACGGAGATAAACCGGTGAGCGATTCGAGGCTCCGTATGGCCGGTCCCGTGGAATATTCGGACGTCTCGACACCGATCGGGGTCTTCCGCATGGTCTACCAGGACTCGAACTTGCGCGTCGTCGACCTCCTCGAGAACGGGGTTCGACAGTCGGGCGTCCCGCCGGGCGCCGTCCGCCGCAAGGCCCCCTATCCGGACGGCAGTCCCCCCCGCCAGCTCCAGGAGTACTTCCGGAACCGCCGGCGCTCCTTCGAGATCCGGGTCGACCCCGACACCCCGTCGTCGTTCGACCGGAAGGTCTGGACGACCCTCTGTTCGATCCCCGCGGGTCAGACCGTCACGTACGGGGAACTCGCCCGGCGGTCCGGTTTTCCCGGAGCGGCGCGGGCCGTCGGAGGCGCCATGGCGCGGAATCCGATGCCGATCGTGATCCCCTGCCACCGCGTGGTCGGCGAGGGGGGCTCGATCACCGGCTTCGGGCTGGGACTCTGGAGAAAGCGCTGGCTCCTCGACCTGGAGGGGGCCTGGCCGATCCGCTCGCGCTCGGCGGAGGGGCCCCGACCTCACGGGCAGCAGACGCTCGACATCCGGACGGACCGTCCGCGCGCGCGGGCCTCCCGCGCGTAAGCTACCACCGGCCGCCGTAGCTTGGTAACGCGGCGCCTTTCACGACTTCAAGCTACTACCACTTACGTAGCTTAATCGAACTCGTAACCTCTACGTTTCCTACTATCGTACATAGTAACTAACCCGGGCCTCTGATGTTCGTCCCGCCGTCCGGATCACAAGCTACTACACATTGTGGTAGGTATGACTCTCGAGAAACGAGAGTTAAAGCTACTATCATCCGTAGTATGTTTGGACGTCGACCGCCCGCGGGGTCGAGCGGCCGACTCAGCCGGAGTAGTAGGCCGCGTCGTACGGCTCGGGCTTGAGGCCGCGGCGCTGGCGGATCTCCGCGACGACCCCGGGCTGGAGCTCCGAGGGGACGGGTTCGAAGCCGAGCGACTCCGTCGCCCAGAGGACCTTCCCCGCGGTCGCGCTGCGGATGTCCGAGGCGAAGCCGAACATCTCGGCGACCGGGACCTTCGCGACGATCGTCTGGAGGTCGCCGACGCTCGTCATGTCCTGGATCTCGCCGCGGCGGCGCTGGAGCTCGCGGGTCGCCCCCGCGAGCACCTCCTGCGGGACGTTGACCGTGACCTTCTGGAACGGCTCGAGGAGCAGCCGGTCGCCGAGGACCATCGCGCCGTAGATCCCCGAGCGGGCCGCCGGGATCGTCTGGGCGGGCCCGCGGTGGATCGAGTCCTCGTGCAGCTTCGCGTCGACGAGACGGACCTTGAGGCCGTAGACCTTCTCGTTGGCGAGCGGTCCGCGGTTCATCGCCTCCTTGAACGCGTCGACGATGAGGTCCATCGTCTCGTTGAGGTACTGGATCCCCTTCGTGACGTCGAAGAGGATGTTCGTCCCCTCGACGGCGACGATCCCGCGCCCCTCGTCGCGGCTGACGCCGTACTGTTCGAGCTTGGTGACGAGCGTCTTGGTGTCCTTGAACGACTTGCCCTGGGGGACCTCGCCGTCCCGGATCGCCTGGACGACCGCGGCCGGGAGGGCCTCGACCTCGAAGTAGAAGGGATTGTGTTTGTTGGGCGACTTCCCCTCGAACGGGCCGCCAGGGTGCTTCACGACCTCGCGGTACACGACAATCGGCTTCGATGCCTCGAT
>JASHUS010000081.1 GCA_030039865.1 Thermoplasmata archaeon | reverse complement strand
GCGTTCAGCTGCCGGTCGAGCGTCCAGCCGCAGGCGCGACACTCGAACCTGGGACCCACCCTGCTTCGGTGTTCACAGAGTTCACCACATCTCGGGCAGGTTCGCGAAGTGCGATAGGCCGACATCCACAGGATCGGGACGCCCCGGTCCTGGGCCTTGTAAGTGAGCTGCCGGTGCAGCTCACCTTGGGGCCAGTGAGACAGCCGACGGCGGAATGTTCGAGAACGAAGGGCCCCGCCCGCGCCCCTCCGAAAGGAACCGCGACGGCGGGGTCGTGGCAGCCCGGTAAGGTCTTCGAGCACCAGGGCGGCGCGCTCGGTCGCCAATTGCTCGATTATCGACCGGGAGATCTCGTGCAGTCGAGAGCGGATGCGGTGCCGTTCCCGACGGCCCTCACGCCCCAGCAGGACCCGCCCGACCCGACGGTCGTGCGCCTTCTTGTGAGCGAGAAACCGACGTCGCTCGAAGTGGATCCCCTGGATTTCCCGAATCTCCGGGAACAGGACCCGGACGAAGTTGGACCCCTCCGAAGTGACGCGCACTCCGTCGAGGGAGCGCTCGTTCGTGTCGAGGGCGACCAGCGAAGTGGGGGCATATTCCGGTTCGGGGGTCTTCGCGTAGATCGCGACCGCTCCCCGCGAGCCGAGGTGCATCTGGGTGAGCCGGTGGCGGGGGTCGGCGAGGACTCGACGATGGTGGTCGGAGACGGTGAGCAGCACGGACGACCACTCGCCGCGGCGGAGGGAGAGCCGCAGCTTCCCGGTGTCGGGGTCGAAGTGGAAACACTCCCGTGGGAGTCGGACGAACGGGGTGCGGACGTAGGGAACGCGGGCGACGATCCCCCGGCGGAGGCGTTTGCGATGCCCGGCCGCGAGGCCGAGGGCGATCTCGGAGGCGGCCACGCCGATCGGACCGGTAACGCGCAACTCGAGCGCACGCGAGCGAGCGAACCGAGAGAGCTTCCCTCGAGACGTCACGTTCGTGGCGATCGCCTCGCGGAGGCAGAGATTCACCAGGAGTCGAAAGTCGCCTTGGAGTTCTCGAACCTCGATGGGCAGCGCCGGTCGTCCGGAGTCCCGGTCCGACGGTAGAGCCAAGGAGAACACCAGGGATCGGCGCGGGTCCATCGAGGGCGAAGTCCACGTCGCGACGAAGATGATTTCCGGCCCACTGAACGGTGAACGATGAGGCCGGACGAGTTCGAAGTCGTAGCCCGTGAATAAGATCCCGAAGCATCCCGCTCTAGAACGCTTAAGGGGCGAGGACGTTCGGCCGAAAGGTCGGGCTCGTGGTCCAGCGGTTACGACGTCGCTCTCACACAGCGAAGGTCGCCGGTTCGAATCCGGCCGAGCCCATCCGCGGATGACCGCGCCGTCCGACGTCCCGACCGAAGGCCCGATCGTCGTCCTCGGGGCCGGGTACGCCGGGCTCACGCTCGCCCAAGAGATCGTCCGTCGCGGCCGCGGAAAGGTCGCGGTGACTCTCGTCGACCGGAGCCCCGGTCACGTGCTGCGCACGCAGCTCTACCAGATCGGGGAGATCGCCGATGCCGCCGGCGACGTCCGGCGCTGGCTCGTGCCACTCGCTCGGGTGTTCGAGCGGACGTCCGTCACGTTCCGGCGGGGCGACGTCCGCTCGATCGACCTCGAGCGTCGCACCGTCCACCTCGACTCGGGCGAGCTCCCCTACCGGGGACTCGCCATCTGCCTCGGCAACGTCGCGGCGTACTACCACGTCCCGGGGGCGCCCGAGAACACGCAGTCGGTCTACCGTCTCTCGGCCGCGCAGCGCGCCGCCGCCGCGCTGCGGGCGTCGGCGGAGCGCTCCGACGCGCTCCCCGGCGAGCAGCGGCCGCGCGTGCTCGTCATCGGGGGCGGCTCGACCGGCACCGAGCTCGCCGCGGAGATCGCGACGACGGACTGGTCCCGTCTGGTCGGACGGGCCGCGCGACCCCCGGACGTCTTCCTCCTCACGGGCGCGCTGACGTTCCTCGCCGGCTTCCCGCCCGCGGTCATCGAGCGGGCGCGCGCGACGCTGCGCCGAATCGGGGTCACGATCGTCCACGGCCTGAACGTCGTGCGGGTCGACCCCGGGCGCGTGGCGCTCGAAGACGGGACCGTCTTCGTCTGCGACGTCGCGATCTGGTGCGCGGGACTGGAAGCGCCGCCGTTGATCCGAGAGCTTCCCGTACCGCATGGTAAGGGGGGCCGGATCGCGCCCGAGCCGACGCTCGAGGTCCCGGGACACCCCGGGGTGGTCGCGGTCGGGGACGCGATCGAGTTCCACGACCCGATGACGGGAGTCCTCGCGCCCTCGACCGCCCAGGCCGCGCTGTCCGAAGCGCGCATCGCGGCGCGCAACCTGCTCGCCCGGCTCAGCGGCCAGCCGCTCGAGCCGTACCACTACCGGGAGCGCGGGATCCTCGTCGCCCTCGGCGCCCGCGGCGGGGCGGGGACCGTCGGACCGATCGCTCTCTGGGGGAGTCCGGCGCGCTTCCTCAAGGGGGTCGTCGAACGACGTTACTCTCGCTCGGTCGAGCGCGGAGAACCGTCCCGCCTGCTGTGAGCCGCGCCCTCCGGGAGCGAGAAGCTTTGGCTCCGTCCCCGCTCCGCGCCACGTGTCGGAAACCGGGTCGCGGCTCCGCCGGCTCGAGTGCCGGGCCTGCTGCTCGGAATTCGACCCGGATCGGGCCGTCGGGACCTGCCCGACGTGCGGGCACACGCTCCTCGCTCGGTACGATCTCGAGGAGTTCGACGGACGCGCGTGGAGGGCCTCGTGGCCCGGACGGGACGCCTCCCTCTGGCGGTTCCGCGAGCTGCTCCCCGTCCGGCGCTCGGAGTCGATCACGACCCTCGGCGAGGGGGGATCGCCGGTGCTCCCGCTCGGGTCCGTCGCCGACGCGCCGGGCGTCGAGCTCTGGATCAAGGACGACGGCGGGCTGCCGACGGGCTCGTTCAAGGCCCGCGGCATGGCGGTCGCGATCTCTCGGGCCCGGGAGCTCGGCCTCTCCGACCTCTTCGTGCCGAGCGCCGGGAACGCCGGGCTCGCGCTGGCCGCGTACGCCGCCCGCGCGGGTCTGCGCGCCCGGATCTACCTCCCGCAACGGACCCCCTCCTCGGTACGGTCGGGGTGCGCGGCGTACGGAGCCGCGGTGACGGAGGTGCCCGGGACGATCCGGGAGGCGGGAGAGTTCGCGCGTCGAACGGAGAAGGGCCGGGGCTCGTTCGATCTCTCGACGATGCGCGAGCCCTACCGGGTCGAGGGGAAGAAGACCATGGGCCTCGAGATCTTCGACGCGATGTTCCCCGACCGGTTCCCGGACGCGATCGTGTACCCGACCGGCGGTGGCACCGGGCTCGTGGGGATGGCCAAGGCGTTCGCGGAGCTCCGCGCGCTCGGCCTACTCGAACGCGCGCCCCGACTGCTCGCCGTGCAGCCGGCCGGGTGCGCGCCGGTCGTCCGCGCGCTTCGGGACGGGGCGGCCGCGGCCACGCCGTGGGCCGAGCCGTCGACGATCGCGCCCGGACTCCTCGTGCCGGCCCCGTTCGCCTCCGAGCGGACCCTCGAGGCCGTTCGCATGAGCGGCGGGGGCGGGATCGTCGTCTCCGATCACGAGATCCTCGCGGCGATGCGCTCGCTCGGGTCCCGCCACGGTGTTTCTGCCTCGCCCGAGGCCGCGGCGCCGTACGCGGCGCTCGCTGGACTCTACCACGACCGCCTGATCCGAGACGGCGAGCGCGTGCTGCTCTACGGTACCGGCACGGGGCTCGCCTTCTCGATCGATGAGCTCGCCCGGCAGCTCAGTCCCGCGTGAGCGCGGGACGCTACTTGCGCAGCAACCGGAACGCGATGTCCCAGCTGCCGACGTTGAGCGCCGACTTGACCCACAGGATGCACAGCGACTCGAGCTCGCGCGCTCCGTCGATCGCGCCGATGTCGATGACGGAGGGCCAGCCGAAATCGTGCAGGAGGTCCACCACCGCCTTCTTCGCGCCCGCGTCGTTCCCGCAGATGTACATGTCCGGCGGGCCGCCGGGGAACGTCGGATGGAACATGTGGGGGTTCCCGATGATGTTGAACGCCTTCACGACCCCTGCGCTCGGCAACGCGTTCTGGATCTGCTCGCCGTTCGAGCGTCCGGCCGGGTGAACCAGCTGGGGTACCCCGTCCGCGCCGACCGCGATCGGGTTCGTCACGTCGATCACGACCTTCCCGTCGAAGTGCGCGGGCCCGGCCTCCCGGATCGCCTCCAGCGCCGCGACGCCATGGACCGCGATCACGACGATCTCTCCGAACTGGGCCGCTTGCGCGGGCGTGCCGATCGAGCCCTTCGGTCCGGCCTTGCCCAACCACGCGGCGAGCTCGGGCTGCTCGGGGTGGCGGGTGCCCAGCCGGACCTCGTGGCCGGTCGCCATGAACGCCGTGCCCAGCACGCGCGCCACGTCGCCGCTGCCCAGAATTCCGATCCGCATGGGGTTCCTCGACCCGGCCAATCCCGGCGGGGGGATGAACCTGCCGGGACGTCGCTAGGCGGCGGTCGCCGCGCCCGCGGCGCGATCGCGGAGGAACGCGAGCGTCTTCTGGCGGTGGCACTCCCGGCAGATCGTTTGCAGGTTCGAGTACTCGAGCGCAGCCCCGCCGCGGGCGATCTCGACGATGTGGTCGACGTCGAGCTCCCGGGCCCGCTTCTTCGCGCCGCAGACCCGGCAACGGTACCGGTCGCGCAGCATCGTGTACGAGCGCGCCGAGTCCCAGAAGTAGTGGCCGTGGAACTTCCACTGACAGCGCCGCGAGCAGTACGGGGAGCGGTGGCTCGCGAGCTCGGCCCCGCACTCGACGCATCGACCCGAACGCCGGGCGTCCGCGCGTCGGCGCGCCCCATCGGTGAACCAGGCGCTCGACAAGGCGAGGATCCGCCCGTGGGGACCGACGCGGACCGAGGCCGTCGAGGCGATCGAGGATCGCATCGCGTCTCCGGGCGGTGAGACGCCTCTTGAGCGTTTGCTTGCATCCGTGCGCGGGGACTCGCGCGCCGGAGCCCGCGGAGAGCTCGTAAAGGGGCCGGGCGTGGACGACGCGATGCGATTCCCACTCGCGGACTGGATCGACGATCACGCCGACTGCCGCCACCAGCTCGGGTCCAGCGGCATGGGGAGCGAAGTCTCCCATCCGCTGCCGACCCGGGCCGAGATCCGGGCCGCGGCGGAGGAGGATCTCCGGGCCGAGCTCGGAAGCCACCTCGGCGTCGATCCCCGACGGATCTTCTTGACGGTCGGAGCGACGGAGGCGAACACGGCCGTACTGTTCTATCTCGGAGGGGCGCGACGCACGGGTTCGCGTCTCTGCCGGGTCGACTATCCCGAGTACCCTTCGCTCGTCGACACCGCGGCGTGCGCCGGACTCACCGTGTCTCCGGGGGCGCGGGGCGCCCGGGTCGCCCTGATCTCCCAGCCCCGGAATCCCGGCGGGGATCTCTGGACTTCCGACCGGCTCGAGGATTGGGCGGGCGGTGCTCGCGACCTGGTCGTGGATGAGACGTTCCGGGAGTTCGCCGGCCGGCCCTCGATCGCCGCGCGGGGGGAGCGCGGTCGGTGGGCGACGGGTTCGTTCACGAAGTTCTTTGGCGCGGACGACCTTCGCGTCGGGTACGTCATCGCGCCCGAGGACGGCCGCGAGAGGTTCGCGCGATTCCATGGCCTGCTGTTCGACGAGCTCGCGAAGTACTCCGTCGCCGGGGCGCTCGCCTGTTTGCGCGAGCTCCCTCGGATACGTCGGGACGTGGCGGCGATCCTCGGACCGAACGTCCGACGACTGCGCGCGGCGTTCTCCGTGCCGGCCGGTCCGCGCGGTCCCACCAGTTTCGTCCGCGTCGCGGGGTTCGACGGGAACTTCGTCGCGGAGCAGGCGCTCCGCGCCTCGGTCCTGGTCTGCCCCGGTCGGTTCTTCGGCGATCCGAGCGGCGTGCGGATCTGCCTGACCCGGCGATCGTTCCCCCGGGACTTGGCCGCGTTTCTCCGGGTCCGGGACTCGCTCGCGGCCCCCGGTCCCCGAGGAACGCTATCCCGAGCCCGGGGGCGGTGAGGGGGGTTCGACCGCTCCGCGGGGGTACCGCCCCAGGGCGAGCTGGGCCCGCGTGACGCGCGGCGGCTCCTCCCGGGGCGGGTCGAACTCGCCCGCCTGTTCCCGGAGAAACGTCTCGGCGAATCGGACGGCGCGCTCGCGGTTCGACGCGTGCACCAGCAAAAATCCACGGGCGAGCTCCGTCAGGACCGCCCGGGGGGGCACGATCGCGCGGATGCGATCTTCCTCGGACGAGCCCTCCTCGCTGACCGGCGCTTCGTCCGGGACCATGAACGACGCTCGAGCGGGACGTTGCGGGATAAAAGGAGGCGTTCCACGCGCGGGCCGTCGCGCGGCCGGGCGTCCGCCCAACCCTTTTGAGGACCCGACGGCGTCCGCGCCGCGGTGAGGTCATGAGCCAGTCCGCCGAATCTCCGGAGAGCTCGTCCGCGCGCGAACCCGCGAGCCCGCCCGGGCGCGGCGTGATCCTCCGGACGCCGATCCCGGGGCCGGCCGCCCAACGGATCGTCGAGCGCGACCGCCAGTTCCTCATGACGACCACGAAGACCTCGCCCGTCGTCGCCGCGTCGGGCAGCGGGGTCTGGATCACCGACGTGGACGGGAACCGCCTGCTCGACTTCGCTTCGGGCGTGGCCGTCCAGGCCGTCGGGTACTCCCACCCCGAGGTCGTACGGGCGATCCGGGACCAGGCGGGCCGCCTGACCCATTTCGCCGGGACCGACTTCTACTACGAACCCCAGGTCCGGCTCGCGGAGAAGCTGGTCCAGCTGACCCCGGGGACCTTCCCGAAGAAGGTCTTCTTCACGAACAGCGGGACGGAGAGCGCCGAGGCGGCGCTCAAGCTGGTCCGCTGGAACCGCCAGCGGCCGATCATCGTCGGCCTGCTCGGCGCCTTCCACGGGCGCACGATGGGCGCGCTCACGATGACGACCTCGAAGCCAGTGCAACGCGCCCGCTACGCGCCGTTCGTCGGCGGCGGGATGCACATCCCCGCGCCGAACTGCTACCGTTGCCCGTACAAGCTCCAGTACCCGAGCTGCGACCTCTACTGTGCGAAGATCCTCAAGGAACTCTACTTCCAGACCTCGATCCCGCCCGACGACGTCGCCGCGTTCATGGCCGAACCGGTGATGGGCGAGGGAGGGTACGTCGTCCCGCCCGACGGCTGGTTCCGGGCGATCAAGACGATCCTCGACGAATACGGGATCCCGCTCATCGACGACGAGGTGCAGTCGGGCGTCGGTCGGACGGGCCGGTGGTTCGCGATCGAGCACCACGGCGTGGTCCCGGACATCGTCACGATGGCGAAGGCGCTGGGCGGCGGCCTCCCGATGGGCGCGGTCGTCCTGCCGAGCTCGTTCGACTATCCCGTCCAGGGCTCGCACTCGAACACCTTCGGCGGGAACCTCCTCGCGAGCGTGGCGTCGATGGCGACGCTCGACGTGATCGAGAAGGAGCAACTCCTCGACAACGCGCGCGTCCAGGGCGACTACCTGCTCGAGCGATTGCGCGAGCTCCAGTCCCGCCACTCCGAGATCGGGGACGTGCGCGGGATCGGCCTCATGACCGCGACCGAGTTCGTGACCGACCCGACGACCAAGGAGCCGGCGATCGCCTTCCGCGACCGGGTCGTGGAAGAGTCGTACCGCCGCGGGCTGATCCTCCTGCCGTGCGGTCGGTCGACGATCCGCTACGTGCCGCCGCTCATCGTACGGCGCGAGGAGATCGACGAAGCGATGGAGATCCTCGACGCCGCGATCCGGGCCGCGCGCGCCCGCGAATGAAGTACGCGCACCTCGGCCCCGAAGGGCACGTCGTCCTCTCCGACCGCGACCCCCCGACGGCCGGGCCGGGCGAGGTCACCGTCGCGCTCGCGGCGTGCGGCGTGTGCGGCACCGACCTCGAGAAGGTCCGGGGCAACTACCGGACCGCCGGGATCCTGGGCCACGAGCCGGTGGGCCGGATCGCTTCGCTCGGGGCCGGCGTGGAGAACCTCGCGATCGGCGACCGCGTCTTCGTCCATCACCACGTCCCGTGCTACGATTGCCCCGTGTGCGCGCGGGGAGACTACACCTTCTGCCCGACCTACAGCCGAACGAACCTCGACCCCGGCGGGTTCGCGGAGACGTTCCGGGTGCCGAAGGAGAACGTCGATCGGGGCGCGGTGCTTCCCCTAGCCCCGAGCGTCGACTGGGACGCGGGAGCGCTCCTCGAGCCGGCGGGCTGCGCGCTGACCGCGATCCGCCGGGTCGGCCTGCCCGAGGGCGCGACCGTCTTCATCCTCGGGCTGGGCCCGGTCGGTCTCCTCTACGCTCGGCTCGTGCGGGCCCTCGGCGCGGGCTGGGTGGGCGGGTCGGAGATCGCCCCTCCCCGGCGTTCGGCGGCCGAGCGCGGGGGGATCGACGTGACGGTCGATCCGCGCGAGGCGGGCAGCATCGCCGGCGCGGTCGAACGCGCCACCGGCGGCCAAGGCGTCGACCTGGCCGTCGTGGCGACCGGTCACCCGTCGGTCGTGCGCTCGGCGACCGAGATCGTCCGGCGAGGCGGAACGGTCAACCTGTTCGGCCTCCCCGAATCCGGAAGTCGGCTCGACGCCGACCTGCAGTCGATCTACCTGCGGGGGATCCGCCTCGTCCCAACGTACGCGACGACCGAACCCGACATCGCCGAGGTCCATCGTCGGGTCGCGGACGGTACCCTTCGGATCTCGGACCTGGTCTCGCACCGGGTCCCGCTCGAACGGATCGGCGAGGCGTTCCGCCTCGCCGGGCGGCCCGAGGAGTCGGTGAAGGTCGTCGTGACCGGACCCGCGGCCTGAGCTCTCAGGCTTCGCCCGCCTCTCCGATCACTTGGTCCGTCGCGCGGTGCCCCGCTCGAACCCGGGACCGCGGCCCGAGCAGGCTGCCGGTCACGAACGCCCCGTCCTCCACCACGGCCGCGTCCATGACGATGGAGTTCTCGACGTGAGCCCCCGCGCCGATCGAGGCGCCAGCCCCAACGGTCACGTACGGTCCGAACGACGCGCCCCGCGCGGTCGCTCCCTCGAGCGCGGCGACCGGACCTTTCCCCTTCGCCCCCGCCGGAAGTCCGGTGTGGGCCCCCCGACCATCGTCGAAGAGCAGCCGCTGCGACCGCAGCAGTCGGGCGGGCGTGCCCGCGTCGTCCCAGTACGCGCTGAGTTTGAAGCCGTGCACCCCCTCGGCGAGGAGTTCGGGCATGATCTCCTGCTCGAAGCTCACCGGTCGACCGCCCGGGATCCGATCGAGCACCTCACGTCGCCAGGCGGAGAGCCCGGCGTTCACCCAGTGCGACGGGGCGTCCGCGGGCGCGGGCTTCTCGACGAACCGCGTGATCCGGTCGTTCGGATCGAGCGCGGCGACGCCGTACGGTTGGGTGTCCTCGACCTCGGCGAGCGTCATGACCCCGAGGCCGCCCCGATCTCGGAGACGGTCGGCCACGGCGGCCATGTCGGCTCGCGCGATCACGTCCGAGTTGAGCAGGAAGAACGGGTCGGACATCCCCGCGCTCGCGTTCTTCATCCCGCCGCCCGAGAGCAGCGGTTCGGCCTCGGGGACGGTGCGGACCGGCCAGCGGACCGGATGGGCCCGGACGTACGCGTCGATGAGCTCGGCCTTGTAGCCGGTGGCGAGCACGACCTCCTCCACGTCGGAGGGCAGCAGGTCGAGAACGTGGTAGAGCATCGGCTTGCCGGCGAGGGGGATGAGCTGCTTGGGGACGCTGTACGTGACGGGCCGAAGGCGGGTCCCGAACCCACCGATCAGGACGAGGGCCTTCATTCGCGCCCGGAGAGGGCGTTCCCCATATCCTTCTTGGGGCGCGCGCCGCCGAACGGCCCCCAACTCCTATCAATCCTCGAAGGCTCGCGACGCCGATGGCGCTGCAATCGATCCTGGTCGCCTTTGACGGAACGCACTCCTCGGCCGCCGCGCTCGACCAGGCCGTCGAGATCGCCGCCCGCACCGGCGCGAAGCTCACGCTCATCTGCGTGATCCCCCCGAGCGTCGCGGCGTACGGCTTCGAGGTCCCGGCCGGCGCCACCGCCGGGGCGAGCCTCCAGTCGGCCCGGCGCATGCTCGAGTCGAAGAAGGCCGAGATCGCCCAGAAGGGCGTGAAGAGCGTCGAGACGGTCGCCATCGAGGGGGACCCGGTCGATCGGATCGTCGAACAGGCCCATGGCCACCCGACCGATCTTGTCGTGGTCGGCTCCCGCGGGCTCTCGCAGGCCGGACGGTTCTTTCTCGGGAGCGTCTCGGACGGGATCATCCACCACGTGAAGAGCTCCGTCCTGGTCGTGAAGGCGACCTCGCCGCCCGAGCCGCCCGCCGCGCGATCCAAGTAGCCGGCCGCGGGGCCTTGCCCGCTCAATCTTCGGGACGGGCCGGAGGGTGCGGCTGCGCCACGGGGGCGGCCGAGGGCGGGAGCGGCTGCCGACGGGCGGCTTCCCACAGGACCAGGCTCACCCCGACGAACACCACGAGCACCCCGGCGATCTCCCACGAGGTCACGGGTTCGCCGTAGAAGCCGGAACCGATCGCGATCCCGACGAGCGGAGTGAGGTAGGCGACGACGTTGGCCCGGGTCGGACCGACGCGGTGGTGGAGGGCGAAGTAGGCGAAGTACCCGATGACCGAGGAGAGCAGCACGAGCACGGCCAGCGCCTCCAGTACTCCGGAGTTCGCCGGCAGTGCCTCGGGAACCGGCAAGACGAGCGCGATCACCCCGAGCAGGGCGCCCCCCACCGCGAACTGAGAGGATATCTGCCAGAGACCTTGGGGGCCGCGGCCCAACCGACGCAGTAAGATCGTCGCCGTGGCGCCGGCCACCATGGCGCCCAGGACGAAGACCGGCCCTTGCCAGCTGCCGAGCGGGCTCCCGGAGATTTGGGGATAGACGAGCACCGCGGTCCCGACGAACCCCACGGCGATGCCGGCGAGACCCTTCCCGCCGAGATGTTCCGCCGGGAGGATCGAGAAACCGATCAGGACCGTCCAGAGCGGCAGCGTCGAAGCGAGCACCGCGGCGTAGCCGCCGGTGGCGTACTGCTCCCCCCAGTAGAGGAGCCCCCCGTACAGTCCGATGAAGAGCGTGCCACCGATGCCAACGGAGACGAAGATCGCTTTCCGCGAGGGCCAGGGGACCCTTCGGACCGCCGCGAGGATCGCGAACGCGACGGCGGCGAGGAGGTAGCGCACCGCGGCGTAGGCGATCGGGGTGGCGCCCAGCACGATCCCGACGCGGATGAACACGTACGCCGCGCCCCACACGAGGCTGACCGTCACGAGCAGGCCGATCTCGGCGGGCCCGAACCGGCCCGCCCCCTCGGACGTGCTCGCCATGGATCCCACGGAGGAGCGAGGGCGAACTTGAGGTCACCCCGACGCTGCGGTCCATTCCATCCGCCGAAGCGTCATTTCCCCGCAACGTGTGCGCTCGGCCCATGCAGCGCGCACGGATCGGCCGGCCCGGATCCCGCGTCTCGGGGCCATGAGCCCGACCGATCCGCCGGACGAAGGGCGACCGCGGACTCCCCTTCCGTTCCCCGAGTCCCTCTGCCATCGATGTGCCGCGCCCCCGAGGTACGTCCGGACGTCGAC
>JASHUS010000080.1 GCA_030039865.1 Thermoplasmata archaeon | reverse complement strand
CGGGAGGATCGCCTGGAACTCCCGGTCCCGGCCCTGCTTTGCCGTCCCGCCCGCGCTGTCGCCCTCCACGAGGAAGAGCTCGCATTCGGCGGGGTCGCGCGAGTGGCAGTCCGCGAGCTTGCCCGGTAGGCCCCCGCCCTCGAGCAGCCCCTTGCGACGCGTCAGCTCGCGGGCTTTGCGCGCCGCCTCGCGCGCCTGCGCGGCCTGCACGGCCTTCGTGATGAGCGTCTGGGCGGTGCTCGGATGCTCCTCGAAGTACTCCGCGAGCTTCTCGTTCACCGCGCTCTCGACCTGGCCCTTGACCTCGGAGTTCCCGAGCTTCGCCTTCGTCTGCCCCTCGAACTGGGGCTCGAGCACCTTGACCGAGAGCACGCTCGTGAGCCCCTCGCGCACGTCCTCGCCCGTCAGGCCCTCCTTGTCGCCCTTGAGGAACCCGCGCTGGCGCGCGTAGTCGTTCAGCGTCCGCGTGAGCGCCGCGCGGAAGCCGATGACGTGCGTGCCGCCGTCGACCGTGTTGATGTTGTTGACGAACGCGAGCGACGTCTCGTTGTAGCCGTCATTGTACTGGAGCGCGAGCTCGATGTCCGTCGTGTCGCGCTTCGCGTGGAGCTGGACCGGCGGCTGGAAGAGGGCGTTCGAGCCGCGGTTCAAGTCGGTGACGAACTCGGAGAGGCCCCCCGCGTGATGGTACGTCTCGCGGGCGTCGGCGCGTTCGTCGACGAACTGGATCGAGACACCGGGGTTGAGGAAGGAGAGCTCCTTGAGGCGGCGCCCGATCGTCTCCCGATCGAAGGCGACCGTCTCGAGCACGGTCCCGTCGGGCTTGAACCGGATGTCCGTGCCGGTGCCGTCCGACTCGCCATCGACCTTGATCGGCGCGACCGGGGTACCGCGCTCGTACCGCTGGAAGTACTCGTGGCCGCCGCGCCGGACCCGGACCTCGAACCAGTCGGAGAGCGCGTTGACGACGTGGACCCCGACCCCGTGCAGTCCGCCCGAGACCTTGTAGGTGTTCCGGTCGAACTTCGAGCCCGAGTGCAGCGTCGTCATGACGATCTCGAGCGTGGGCCGGTGGTACTTCGGATGGTCCTCGACGGGGATCCCGCGTCCGTTGTCCCGGACCGAGCACGAGCCGTCGGGGTGCAGCGTCACATCGATCGACGTGCAGGCGCCGGCCAGGACCTCATCGATCGAGTTGTCGACGACCTCGTACACCAGCTGGTGGAGGCCGCGGGCGTCGGTCGACCCGATGTACATGCCGGGGCGGCGACGGACCGCGGAAAGTCCCTCCAGAACCTGGATGGAACTGGCGTCGTACGCGGGTGCGTCCACGGTCTGCTGGGCCATCGGAAATCGCCGTTGAAATCGGCCTACTCTTATCGAGCGGAGCGCGTGTTATAACGCTTGGGTTACCGAGGAAAACGACCCCCTTCCGGGACCCTCCGGAACGCCCGGTCCGGACGCCCCGCCAACCCCTAATAGAGCCCCCCTTCCTGCGGGTCCGTCGCCCATGCCGGACGAGGCCCCCCCGACCGACGACGCGCCGGCCGGCGCCGCCCGAGCGGCCCCCGAGTCCGCGCCGGCTCCCGCCCCGTCCGAGGACTGGCAGACGCGCTACAAGTACCTCCTCGCCGACTTCGAGAACTACCGCCGACGCGCCGAGCGCGAGCGGGAGACGCTGACCCGCCAGGTCCGCGCGGGGATGCTCCGCGAACTGCTGCCGATCCTCGAGGGGTTCCGGACGGCCGCCGATGCGCTCGGGCACCTCCCCGCCGGCGACCCGGTCCGCAAGGGGCTCGAGATCCTGGAGCGGGAGTGGATGACGTTCCTGAAGCACGAGGGCGTGGAACCGATCGCGAGCGTCGGCCGCCCGTTCCGGGCCGAGGAGGCGGAGGCGGTCGGGGAAGCGGCCGTCTCGAGCGATCACCCCGACGGCACGATCGCCGAGATCGTCCAGCAGGGGTACCGATTCTACGGGGGCCTGCTCCGACCGGCCAAGGTCGTCGTCGCGCGGGCGGACGGCCCGGGCGGGGCCGCGGGCCCCTCGGAACGCGCGGCCGAAGGTTCGTGATCCGATGGAGCGGTCGTCGGAGATCAGCGGCTTCTACCGCCGGAGCGTCGCCGAGCGCCGATCGTTCCTGAAGGAATGGGCGGGCCTCACCGACGACGAGCTGCGCGCGCTCGACTTTCCGCCGGGCGTGGATCCCGGGACGCTCGAGCGGATGATCGAGAACGTCGTCGGCGCGTTGGCCGTACCGATCGGGATCGCCACCCACTTCCGCATCAACGGCACGGACCGGCTGATCCCGATGGCGATCGAGGAGCCGAGCGTCGTCGCGGCGGCCTCGAACTCGGCCAAGGTCGCTCGGGCGACGGGCGGGTTCTTCGCGCAGACGACCGAGCCGGTCATGATCGGCCAGGTGCAGATCCTGGATGTCGCAGACCCGGCGGCGGCGCGCCACCGGATCCTCGACCGGACTTCGGAGCTCCTCGCCGCGGCGAACGCGCAAGACCCGATGCTCGTGAAGTTCGGCGGAGGGGCCCGGGGGATCGAGGTCCGGATCGTCGAATCCCCCCGGGGGACGATGCTGGTCGTCCACCTCCTGGTCGACGCGCGCGACGCCGGCGGGATGAACGCCGTCAACACAATGTGCGAGGCGCTCGCGCCCGAGTTCGCCCGCCTCACCGGCGGCCGGGTCGTGCTTCGCA
>JASHUS010000079.1 GCA_030039865.1 Thermoplasmata archaeon | reverse complement strand
GACGCCGCACGCCGGTCGGACGCGCGCGTTCTGCTGGCGTCGACGAGCGAGGTCTACGGCGATCCCGAGGTCCATCCCCAGGACGAGTCGTACTGGGGCCACGTCAATCCGCTCGGCCCGCGCAGCTGCTACGACGAAGGGAAGCGGTTTGCCGAAGCGCTCGCGGCCGCCTACCGTCGCGAGTACGCGCTGGACGTCCGGATCGCCCGCATCTTCAACACCTACGGCCCCCGCATGTCGCCGGAGGACGGACGCGTCGTCTCGAACTTCGTCGTCCAGGGTCTGCGCGGGGAGCCGTTCACGCTCTACGGGCGGGGGCAGCAGACCCGCTCGTACTGCTACGTATCCGATCTGATCGACGGGCTGGTTCGATTGATGAACGCCCGGCCCGGGGTTCCCGTCCCGATCAACCTCGGCAACCCCCGCGAGATCACCGTCCGCCGTACCGCGGAGCTCGTGGCTCAGGCGATCGGCGTGACTCCGAGGTTCCGGCGTCTGCCGGCGCGCGTCGACGATCCGACCCAGCGGCGGCCCGTGATCGCGCGCGCGCGGCGCTACCTACGCTGGGCGCCGCGCGTCACGTTCGAGGAGGGGCTCGCCCCGACGGTCGCTTACTTCCGCGCGGCCCTTCCGGGAACTCGGAGGACGGCGTGACGCCTTCCCGGTCCTCCTCCGCCCGAGTCGGCATCGTCGGGCTCGGCTACATGGGCCTCGCCACTGGGCTGGGATTCGCGGCCCACGGGCTCCGCGTGACCGGCTACGACGTGAAGCCCGAGATCCGACGGGCCGTCGATCGGGGCCGAACGCCGTACCACGAGCCGGGCCTCGCCCGGCTGCTCGCGGCGCAGCGGCGTTCGGGGCGATTCGCGGTCGCCGAGAGCCTGGACGACCTCGTGCGCGGGGCCGAGGGGATATTCCTGTGCGTACCGACGCCGGCTCGGCCGAGCGGGCGGATCGATTTGGCCCCGCTACAGCGGAGCGCCCGGGAGGTCGGGGCCGCCCTCCGCGCCGTCCGAGCCTACCGTCTCGTCGTCGTGAAGAGCACGGTCGTGCCGGGAACCACCGAGCACGTGGTCACCCCGATCCTCCGAGAACGCTCACGGCGTCCACCGGCGCAGCTGGGCGTGGCCGCGAATCCGGAGTTCCTCGCGGAAGGTTCGATGGTCCATGACGCGATCTCGCCCGAGCGCATCGTCGTCGGCACGTCGGACGCCCGGGCGCTGGCGTGGCTGCGGCGCGCGTACCGCGCGTTCGACGCCCCCGTGCTCGCGCTGACGCCGTCGGGCGCGGAGCTGGTGAAGTACTCGGCGAACGCCTTCCTCGCGATCAAGGTCTCGTTCGCGAACGAGGTCGCCCGATTGAGCGACCGGCTCGGGACGAACGTCGACGAGGTGATGCGCGCTGTGGGTCAGGACTCGCGCATCGGCCCGAAGTTCTTGCGCGCCGGCCCGGGGTTCGGGGGCAGCTGCTTCGAGAAGGACCTCCGGGCGTTCGCCGGCCGTTCGCGAGAGCTCGGCTTCCGCGTCCGAACGGCCGAGTCCGCGCTGCGGGCCAACCAGGAGCAGCTGGCCTACTCGATCGACTTCGTCCGCGACCACGCGGGGGCCCTTGCCGGGAAGCGGATCGCGCTGCTCGGGCTCTCGTTCAAGGCCGGCACGGACGACGTCCGGGAGACCCGAGCCCTGCCGATCGCGGCGGGGCTCATCGGGCAAGGGGCCCGGGTCCGCGGCTACGATCCGCAGGCGAACGAGAACTTCCGTGCCGCCTGGGAGCGCGCCGGTCCGGCGGGGGGCGGCGCGTTCGAGCTCGTCGGCTCGATCGAAGACGCCCTGCGCGGTGCCGATGCCGCGGTCTTGCAGGCCGACTGGCCGGTGTTCACCCGCTGGCGAACCGCTTGGACACGGCTCATGGCGCGGCCGCTCCTGATCGATCTGCGTCGCGCGGTCGCGCCGGCCACGGCGCGACGCGCGGGCCTCGAGGTCGCGGCCCTCGGCGCCGGGAGCGCCCGCCCATGAAGGTCGTGATCCCGGCCGCCGGCCTTGGCACACGCTTCCTGCCCGCGACGAAGAGCCAGCCGAAGGAGATGCTGCCGCTGGTCGACCGCCCGATCATCCAGTACGTGGTGGCGGAGGCGGTCGCCTCGGGCGCGGACGATATCCTGATCGTCACCGGCCGGGGAAAGCGCGCGCTCGAGGATCATTTCGATTTCAGCCCCGAGCTCGCGCGGCACGAACGGCAGCCCGAGCTGAAGGAGCTCGACGAGCTCAGCCAGCGGGCCCGCATCCACTTCGTGCGCCAACGCGAGCCGAAGGGACTCGCGAGCGCGATCGAGTGCGCGCGCTACCATACCGGTGCCGAGCCGTTCGGAGTGCTGCTGGGCGACACGATCAATGTCTGTGAGCCGCCGCTCCTCCGCCAGCTCTGGACGCGGTTCGAGCGGTACCGCGCCCCCGTGATCGCGGTGGAGCGGGTGCCGGACGACAAGGTGCAGGACTACGGGATCGTCGCGGGGCCCGAGGTCGAGCCGGGGGTCTACCGATGCGAGCGCCTGGTCGAGAAGCCGAGCCTCGCCGAGGCGCCGAGCCGCCTCGGGATCACCGGGGCCTACGTCCTCACGCCGGAGATCTACGACGCGATCGACCGCACGCCCCCCGACGCGCGCGGCGAGGTGCAGCTCACCGATGCACTGCAACGACTGGCGAAACGCGGTTCGGTCTACGCCGCCACGTTCGAGGGCACGCGGTACGACATCGGGGATCGCTACCTGTGGCTGCGGACGAATCTGATCTTCGCCTGGAACTCCCCCGAGCTTCGAGAACGGCTGCGACCGGTGCTGCGCGATCTCGTGACCGAGCGCCCGGAAGCGGCGCGAACGGCCGCGCGCCCGGCAGCGTCCGGAACCCGCGGTTCGACGCCCCGGGCCGCGAGCGCACAACGACGACGCGAGGCGCGCCGTGGACGCCCCTGAAGGTACTCCCTCCGCGAGCGCTCCGACGCCGGCCCGTGCCGGTCTCCACGCGGCGCGACTACGGTGCGAGATCTGCGGCGAAACGACCGAGCACCGGATCCTGCACTGGGATCGTCGGGCGGGCGAGCGCGCGGCGCCGCGCGCCGGCTTGGCCCGGTGCCGGGTCTGCGGTTGGACGCATCCGTTCGAGGTCCGGGCGCCGGAGGAGCACGAGCTCGATCTGATCGTCTCCCGGGGCGCGGGATCGGAGCGATCTCGCGTTCGGCTCCCCGCCCACGAGGAGCTTTCTGTGGGCGCTCCGCTCCCCGTCGGCGCCGAGGCGCTTCGCATCCATCGCCTGAGCGGACGCCGGGGTGGGTCCCTGGCGCGCGCGCGGGCGGAGGAGTTGACCACGGTCTGGACCACGCCGGCGAACGAGCTGCGGCTCAAGGTCTCGCTCGTCGCCGGGGCGCATACCCGATCGACGGTCTGGGTCGTCGCCCCCGACGCGCCGATCGCGATCGGGCAAGTCGCCCCGACGGAGATCGGCGAGGTGCGGGTCACGGGGCTTCGCGCGAACGGCCGGACCTGGCGGTTCCCCGACGAAGTGTTCCCCGCCCGTGAGGTTCAGCGGGTCTACGCCCGACGGATGGTGACGCCGCCGGCGGGCAACAGGGACTGGAGGAGCGAGCGGGAGATCCCCCAGTCCCGGGCGAGCTCGACCTCGCGCGCCGGACGGTCGCGGTCGTCGCCCGGCGTCAGGAGGACCCGCACCGCGCCCCGGCGGCGCACCGCGTCGGCCGGCGCGACGGTCCAACGCTCGTCGCCCTCGTAATCGATCGTGCCGAGTGCGAGCTCGAGCGGCAGATCGCGCAGGACGTGCTTGGTGCCGCGGATCACCCACGCGCCGCGGGCCACGAACTCCCCGCTCTCGCTCGATTTCGACACCTGTTCGGCCGTGACCCAGAACGCCGAGGCCGACGCGAGACCCGCGCGCCAGGCCTTTGAGAACGCGACCGCCCACTGGCCGGCTTCCCGGAGCGTCGCCTCGCCCGGTGCGGGCCCGCCGTCGGGATGCTTCACCACGACGCTCGCCGCGCCGTGGAGATCGGCGTGGAGGTACACGTCCCGGTCCTTGAGATGACGCTTGACGACCTGGTCGTTCGAAGACGCATCCCGGCCGGCAACGACGATGACTCCCTCGGAACTGATGAACCAGCGGAACTTCTCGAACCAGTGCGTTCGGCCGGCCGGGCGGGCGGATCGGGCCAGCGGAGCCTCCGCGGACTCGGGCCGGGGCTCGGAGAGCTTTCGCTCCGTTTCCTCGAGCGCCGCGCGCGCCCCTTCCAGCTTGGTCTGGACGCGCTTCGCCTCTTCGAAGAGCGATTGGGCCGCGGCTCGGGGGCTTCGACCGCGCTGGAGCGGAACGATCGTCCCGCCAAGATCGATCGCGAGCGGCCGCTCGGGTTCCTCCTCGGCGACGGGTCGCGCGAGCGCCGCCTCCGCTTCCGGATAGTGCGCGTAGATCGCCGCGGCCTGCGACTTGAGCTCGGCGATCGAACGCGAGAGCCCCTCGACCGCGCTGCGTTGCTGATCGGCGAGGTGCTCAAGGCTCTCGCGCGCCCGGACGGATGCGGCCTCCTCCGGGCTCGGACCCGATCGACCGAGTGGCCCAAAGTACTCCTGGGCCGCTAACGAGAACGATGGGCGCGTCGCCTCATTGACGTCGGCCACGGATCGCCAGCGCACCGAGGGGTAGGGCGTGGCATCGACCGCCGCACCCTCGCGCAGGTAAACGTATCCGAGGGGACGCTCGCCGATCTCGGCGAGGAGCCGCGCGAGCTCCGCGTGCAACTTGGGCGCGGTCCGACCGGCTCCGGGCGCCGTCGCCTCCGCCGGATTCCACCCCGCTCGGGCGATGAGCTCCTCGGCGAGCGGCCCTCCGAGGGCCAGACGCGCGGCGAGCGTGCTGGCGAGGTCGGTCCGCGAACCCGCGAGCTCTCCTTCGATCTCGGCGACGCCGAGTCGCCAGGGGTCCGCCCGCGACGGGGGTGGGGCGTACTCCGCCCCGACGCGCACGCTGCGATGCGCCCAACGCCGGGGTCGGGCGACCGCGAGGATCCGCTGGTCCCGCACGACCAGGATGTTTCCGTGTCCGAAGATCTCGACCACGAGGAGCAGCTCGCCCGGCTCGTCGGACCGCGCGAAGGCGACCTGGAGCACGCGTTCGCCCGCGGGCTCGTGGACGCTCCGCAGCGCCGCGCCGGTCAGGAGTCGGCGCAGCTCCTTCGCGAGCGGCGAGAGCTCCTCCGAATGATCGAGCCCTCGCTCGAGCAGCGCGACGTACCGTCCGGGGACGATCAGCAGCTCGCGCCGACCGTGCCCGGGCGCCCGCAGCGCCAGGGACCATCCGCCCGGCGGAACGTCGAACGCCTTGTCGACGCGGGCGGGCCCGAGTTCGCGCAGCTCCCGGACGACCGCGAGGGTGTCGAGCGCGGTGAACCGGTCCTTCGGCGTCGGGGACGAGGACATCGGTCTCCCACCTCGGGCGCCGGCGACCGGGCGAGATTGCTTAAGCGTTCGTCGCGCTCCGCGCGGCGTGCTCGAATCGCCGACGATGGACGCGTCGCAATGGCGGGCCCACGCGCGTGAGTTCGCCGAACGCGAGGTCGTCCCCCGCGCCGCCGACATCGACCGCACCGACCGCGTGCCCGACGACCTCGTCCACCGCCTCGGCGCCGAGGGATTCCTCGGGGTCGGGATCCCGCGCGATTGGGACGGTCGGGGGGGGGACGCGCGCGCGCTCGTCGCGGTGCTCGAGGAGCTCTCGCGGGGGAGCGCGGCGGTCGCCGTACTGGCCGCGGTCCATCTCTCGGTGTGCGCCCAACCGATCCTGAACTGGGGGACGACCGCCCAGAAGGAGCGCTACCTGCGCCGACTCGCCCGCGGTGCGATCGTCGGGGCGTTCGCCCTCACCGAGCCCGGCGCGGGATCCGACACGGCCCGGATCGCGACCCGGTACGCGGGGGGCCCCGAGGGATTCGAGCTCGAGGGGACCAAGATGTTCACCTCGAGCGGAGTGACCGCGGGGATCCTCCTCGTCTTCGCAACGCGGAACCCCTCGCTCGGCCACGCGGGCATCTCGGCCTTCTTGGTGCCGTCCGAGACGCCCGGCTTCTCCGTCGCCCAGCGGTTCGAGAAGCTCGGCCTCCGAGGCAGCGAGACGACCGAGCTCGTGCTCCACGGCGTCCGGCTCCCGCGCGACGCCCTGCTCGGCAGCGAAGGCGAGGGGCTGCGCGTCGCGCTGGGTTCGCTCACCGGCGGCCGGGTCGGTATCGCAAGCTGCGCACTGGGGGTCGCCCAGGCCGCCTTTGAGGAGATGCGTCGGTCGGTCGCGCGCCGGGACGGCGACGTGGGCCGCGCGGCCCTCGCCCGGGCGTTCGCCGAGCTGAGCGCGGCGCGCGCGCTGGTCGAACGGGCGGCCGAGCGCAAGGACGCGGGTGACTCGTTCGTGGAGGAGGCCTCGGTCGCGAAGCTCGTGGCCTCGCGCGCGGCAGTGTCGATCGCCTCCGCCGGCGTCGACCTCGCCGCGCCGCACGGCGCCCTCGCGGGCGCGACGGCGGAGCGCCTCTGGCGGGACGCCCGGGTGTTCCCGATCGTCGAGGGAACCACCGAAATCCAGGAACTCATCCTCGCCCGGTCGCTGCTCGACGCGGAGCCCGGGCGCAAACCTTAGTGGCCGGGTCGACTCCGAAACGTCGTGAGCCGCCGCGCCGCCCGTCCGCCGCCGTCGGAGGACCGCCCGCGCGAGCCGTCGGCGCCGGTCCCGCTCGCCGCGACGCGCCTCGACGCGGACCTTCGGCGGATCCTCGAGCAGGACGGGATCGCGAGCCTCTATCCTCCCCAGGCGCTCGCGGTCGACCCGGTCCTCGACGGCGAGAGCCTGCTGCTCGCGTGCCCGACCGCGAGCGGCAAGTCGCTCATCGCCTACCTCGCCCTCCTGCGCGCGGCGCGGGCCGGCCGGACCGGTCTCTATCTCGTCCCGCTGCGGGCCCTCGCGACCGAGAAGGGGGAGGAGCTCGCGAAGTTCGAGGAGCTCGGCGTCCGGGTCGGCATCTCGATCGGGGACTTCGACCTCCCGGCCGATCGGCTTGAGAAGCTCGACATCCTCGTCGCGACGAGCGAGAAGGCCGACGGGCTTCTGCGCCGGGGCAGCCCCTGGCTCGATCGCCTGGGGGTCGTCGTCGCCGACGAGGTCCACCTGATGCGGGACCCGGATCGGGGCCCGACGCTCGAGGTCAGCCTCACCCGGCTGCGGCGACGCTACCCCGATCTGCAGATCGTCGCGCTCTCGGCGACGGTCGGTAACTCGGAGGAGCTCGCTGACTGGCTGCGGGCGCGGCACATCGCGAGCGCGTTCCGACCGGTGCCGCTCAAGCTCGGCGTCTACTCCGACGGGCGCATCCTCTTCACGGATCTCTCGCACCGCGACATTCCGGGACGGGAGGAGGCGGTCCCGCGGCTCGTGCGCACGGTCGTCGAGGACGGCGGCCAGGCCCTCGTCTTCGTCAACAGCCGTCGCGCGTCCCAGCAGCTCGCCGAGAACCTCGTCCCGACGGTCCGGCCGCTGCTCACGGCGGCGGAACGCGAACGCGCCCGGCTCGCGAACGCCGAGCTGGGGAACACCTCGGACGAGGACACCGAGGGCCTCCGGCAGCTGAGCGGGCTGATCCCGTCCGGCGTCGCGTTCCACAACGCGTCGCTGACGAACCCGGAGCGTCGGGTCGTCGAGCGCGCGTTCCGCGACCGGGCCCTCAAGGTCCTCGTCGCGACGCCGACGCTCGCCGCCGGGATCAACCTGCCCGCGCGCCGGGTGATCGTGCGGGACACGAGCCGGTACGACGGGCGTCTCGGTCTTCAGGCACCGATCCCGGCCCTCGAGATCCACCAGATGCTCGGCCGCGCCGGCCGGCCGCGCTACGATCCCGCGGGCGAGGCGGTCCTCATCGCGCGGACACCGGACGACGAGGACCGCCTACTCGACCAGTACCTTTCCGCGCCCCCCGAGCCGGTCGAGAGCCGACTGGCGGCCGAGCCGGCGCTGCGGATGCACCTGCTCGCGCTCGTGGCGAGCGGGGCGGTCACCGGCGAACGGGACCTCGAGGAGTTCTTCGCGGCGACGTTCTACGGTCACACGCTGCCGCTCGCCGAGCTCACGGCGAAGGTCTCGGGGGTCCGAGCGTTCCTCGAGGAGCACGAGCTCCTCGAGCCCGGACCCGGCCTCCGCGCCACGTCGTTCGGCCACCTCACGAGCCAGCTCTACCTCGACCCGCTCAGCGCGATCGTCCTGCGGGGCGTGCTCGCGCGGGCTCCGATCGGCGTCGGGACCTTCCCGCTCCTCGCCGCGATCGCGGCCACGCCGGACCTCGCCCCGGTCTTCCTGCGGGGCGGGGAGGAGGCGGACCTCCTCACGCGGTACACCGACGAGGCGGAGGAGCTTCTCGTCAAGCCCGAGGAACCGCCGCTCGGGCTCGATCTCGAGTTCTTTCTCTCGACGCTCAAGACGGCGGAAGTGCTCGAGGCCTGGACCCGGGAGGTCCCGATCGTCGAGCTCACGCAACGCTTCGGGATCGGGGCGGGCGACCTCCGCAACAAGGTCGAGGATGCCGAGTGGCTCCTCTTCGCGGCCGGTCGGCTCGCGGTCGCGTTCCAGCGGCGCCTCGGGCGGCCGATCGACGATCTCTCGTTCCGGGTACGCTACGGGGTGAAAGAGGAGCTGCTCGATCTCGTGCGGCTGCGCGGGATCGGGCGCGTGCGGGCGCGGATGCTCTACCGGGCGGGGTTTCCCGACCGGGAGTCGATCCGGCAGGCCCCGATCGACCGGCTCGAGCAGGCGCTCCGCTCGCGCAGCCTGGCGGAGATGGTCGCTAGTCAGTTGGCCCGACGGACCGAACGAGAGGAAAGTACGGCCGACCGGGAGGGCCGGACGGCTCCCGAGACGGCGACGGGCCCGGCCCGACGTCCCATTCCCCGGCGTCTCGAGGACTTTCCCGGTAGTGCGGAACCGTGATCCAGTCGTCGATCGGAGTGAGGATCCGCACGAGCGAGCGCGTCCCTCCGTTCCCGCCGGTCCGAATCTCGCGGCGCACGTAACCGGCTCGTTCGAGCCGGACGATACGACGCCAGAGCGTGGTGGTCGGGAGCGGACGCGCGCCCTGCTCGCGGGCCAGGTCGGCCTCCCAGCGCTTGACCATCCCGAGGGGCGCGACGACGCCCCCGGAGGCGACGCCGATCGCGCGCACGACCCAGGGCTCGACCGAGACGCCGCCGACATCCGGGCCGGCCCCGGCCCGGTCGAACCCGGGGAGCGAGCCGCGCAGGAGCTCGCGGCGCAAGAGGTCGATCGCCCGCCGGGCCCCTCCGCCGTCGTCCCGCGTGCGAAGCACGAGCCGCTCGACGAGCCGAGGGCTCGCGGGGCGGCCCAGCGCCCGCTCCGCCCGATCCGAGACGATCGCCACGAGGGTAGTCTGGTCGTACGGCCCGAGGGTCACGAACGGGCCGAAGGGACTTCGATCGTGCACGCGCGCGTGGAGGCGCGCGAGCGCTTCGGAGCCGCCGGCGACGATCGTGTAGAGGGGCGGGAGGCCGCTCTCGCCTTCCGGGAGGAACCGGTCCGGGCTCCCCAGCGCGCGGAGGACGGGTGCCAGATCCGGCTCGCTCCCCGTGAGATCGTCGAGCACGAGGACGACGGGCCGCCCCTCGCGCCGCACTCTCCGCAGGAATCCCGCGAGGACCTCGGCGAGCGGGAAGCCGCGGCCGTCGAACCCGTCGTCCAGGAGCCGGAGCAGTGCGGTCGCCACCCCATGCGGACCGCGACGGTCCCCCACGCGTACGGCCATCGACCGGGGCGAAGGTTCGGCCCGGGCGGCCCGCAGCCGATCGAGGACCTCGCGCGCCGCACGACGGGCGACCGCCGAGGTGCCCGATCCGGGCCCGCCGGCGACGCCGACGATCCACGGCGGCCGCGCGCGCGGTGCGGGGGGGTCCAGCCGACGTACGACGTCGTCGACCTCGGCGCGACGTCCGATCGCCACGGGGGGAAGCCAGTCGTAGGCCAGCACTTCGGGTCGGACGAGCGGCGACATCACGCACTGCATTACTTTGGGTTATAAGAATACTGTTTACGCGGTATCACGGCGAATGAAAAGTGCTATCCTCATCGATAGATGCCCCCGCCATGGCGCCGCGGGGCGGGCCCCATCCGCTTCGGATCCTGGCGCGCGATCTCGCGATCACGCTCGTCCTCGGCGCGTTGCTCTTCGTGTTCTTCGACCTGGTCTACAACCACGTGATCTCGATCCCCGGGGTCACGGGCTCGTCGATCATCCTCTTCGAGGCCGGCGCGATCATCCTGGTCGCGTTCCTGTTCTCGCGGGCGCTCACGAGCGCGCTCAACGCGTTCCTGACGATCCGCGGGACGATCTCCCGCGGCCACGTGATCCGGATCCTGATCAACCTCCTGATCGCGACCGGCGCGGTCCTCGCCCTGTTCACCCTCGCGGGCGTCTCGATCGAGTCGATCTTCCTCGGCAGCGCGCTCGCCGGCATCGTCCTCGGGCTCGCGGCCCAGACGGTCCTCTCGAACCTGTTCGCGGGGCTCCTGCTCATCGTGGCGGACCCGTTCCGTCCGGGCGACCGGGTCAACATCGTCTCGGGCGGCCTCGGCGCGATGCCGCCGTCCTACCCGCACGAGATGATGTATCCCCTCTACGGCGGGGTCGTCGAGGACATCGGTCTCACCTACACGATCATCCGGCAGGACAGCGGCGGCCTCGTGAAGGTGCCGAACGCGGTCGTGCTCGCCGGCATCGTCCAGCAGCCCGAGGTCGGGGTCCGCACGATCCGCGTGCGGATGACGTTCCCGCAGACGATCGCGGTCGCGACGGTCGAAGCCGCGCTCGGCGACCTGCGGGCCGCGATGCAGGATTCGAAGAACCTCGCCCTGCGTCTGTCGCTCGACGTCTGCGACATCTCGGCGACGACCTGGGACGGGGTCGTGATCGTGGTGACGCAGAACCTCAACGAGCCGATGGTGCGCGACCGCGTGCTCCGCGCCGTGCTCGCCCGCATCCTCACGCCGGCGGCCTCGGCGAAGCCCACTGCTTAAATTCGCGGTACGCTCCGCGGGCCGCGAGGCATCGAATGAGCTACCGCGTGACGCTGATCCCGGGCGACGGGATCGGTCCGGAGGTCACGAAGGCCGCCCAGGTCGTCGCGGCGGCGACGCGGGTGTCGATCGACTGGGAGGTGGTCGAAGCCGGCGAGAAGGCGATCGCGTCGGTGGGGACTCCGCTCCCCGACGCGGTGCTCGACTCCGTGCGCAAGAACCGGGTCGCGCTGAAAGGACCGATCACGACCCCGATCGGAGGGGGGTTCCGCTCCGTGAACGTCGCGCTTCGCCAGCAACTCGACCTCTACGCGTCGGTCCGGCCCGCGCGCGCGATCGCCGGCGAGGGGACTCGGTTTCCCGAGACCGATCTCATCGTGGTGCGGGAGGCGACCGAGGGACTGTACTCGGGCGTCGAGCACTGGATCGATCGCGAGCACACCGCCGCGGAGAGCACGGCCGTGGTGACGCGCAAGGCCACCGACCGGATCCTGCGCTTCGCCTTCGAGCTCGCGCGGCGGGACCACCGCAAGCGCGTGACCGCGGTCCACAAGGCGAACATCCTCAAAACGACGGGCGGGCTCTTCCAGACCGCGTTCCGGGAGATGGCGCCGCAGTACCCCGACATCCCCTCGGACGAGCGGCTGATCGACAACATGTGTATGCAGCTCGTCAAGAAGCCCGAGGAGTACGACGTGATCGTCACGACGAACCTCTTCGGCGACATCCTCTCCGATCTCTGCGCGGGCCTGGCGGGCGGGCTCGGCGTCGCCCCCGGGGCCCTCTACGGCGACGGGCTCGCCGTGTTCGAACCGGTGCACGGTTCCGCCCCGAAGTACGCCGGCCAGGACAAGGCCGACCCGGTCGCGGAGATCCTCTGCGTCGAACGCATGCTCCGCTACCTCGGCGAGACGGAGGCGGCCGACCGGGTCTTCCGCGTGGTCTGGGAGACGATCGCCGAGAAGAAGGTCGTCACGTACGACCTCGCCCTCCCCGGCTACACGCAGACCCCGGTGCCGGCGTCCTCGTGCTCCGCGATGGCCGCCGAAATCGCCCGAAAGGTCCCGATCGTGGACCTCGCGGCCCCGCTGCCCCGGCCGAGGGGCGGAGGGCCGGGCGGCGATCCGCACCTCGAGGCCTAGCGCGCGGCATCCGGCCCGGTGCTCCGGGCGTCCCCGACGACCTTGACGATCACGCGCTTCGGCCGCTGGCCGTCGAACTCGGCGTAGAAGACCTGCT
>JASHUS010000008.1 GCA_030039865.1 Thermoplasmata archaeon | reverse complement strand
CATCCTTCTCGCGGAACGACGCGCACGGTCCCCCGGCGCCAGTCGCGCGCCGCCCCGCCGGTGAGCCGCATCGCCGTCGCCGACGACCCGGTGAGGAGGGCCCAATCCTCGGCCAGGGCCGCCCCCACGCGGTCGACTCGTTCTCCGAGCGCGCGGGCGTCGGGGCGCGCGATCCGGTAGCGTCGCGCGATCCAGATCTCGCCCGAAGCGCCCCGGATCCAGTGCGTCTGGACGCCAACCCATTCTCCGGCTTCGGGGAAGGACCCGTCCAGGGGGACGCCGCGGCCGATCTCGGACCGGTAGGCGCCGCTCGGGAACCGGGGAAACGGTGCGACGAGCACCCCGTAGGCATCCGGCCAATCCCCCGACGGCTCCCCGTCGGACCTCGGCACGTCCTCGAGGCGCAGGCGAGGGTCGGACAGGGGTACGGCGTCGAGCACGCTCGCCGGACGTACCGTGATCCGGGGGACCGGCACCGTCCGGCTCGATTCGAGCACGGCGCCGCTATCGCGGGTCGCGGCGAGTCCGTAGGCGAGCGCCCGGTACCAACGGACCCGCGCCGGGTACGGGCCTGCGGGCCGGACCGTGCGGCACGGGAGCGTCGTCACGGCGCCCTCCCCCGCCGCGCGCGACGGGCGATCGCGTCGAGGCCGGCCTCCAACGGACCGAGCCGGCTCGCCCGGGCGTAGCCTCGCAGGACGTCGAGGTCGATCGTACGAGATACGGCCCGGTCGATCTCCCAGAGCCGGACGGTCGCCCGAATTCGTCCGTCGGCGTCGACGAAGAGCCGGGCCCACGGTCGGTACGGCCCCGCGATGGGCACACGCAGTCGGCCGAGGCGTCGGCGGGTCGGGATTCGCGGTCGGGGAACGGGTTCACGGCGTTCGGTCTCGCAGACATTCGTCTCCAAGTTTCGTACACGGTTCCTCCCCCCTCCCGCCGGGCCCGCGGGGGAAGGATTGGTTCCACGCGCGCGGACTAGGCGCATCCGCGATCCTTCTCCGCCGACCGAGGGCCCGCTCCCGACCGGATCGCCGGGGAGCTCGGGCGGTCGGGGGCCGGCCATTGCGGGCCGGGAAGCGGTCGGGCCGACGCGAACCCGGGGCCGCAGCGAGGCGACCGGCCGATCCGACCGGGCGTCCGCTACGGGCGGGCGGTCATCGGGTCCCCGCACCCGAGGACGACGCGTCGCGCACGACGGTTAGGCACGGATCGGCGGACCGCGGGCCGACCGGAGGCTTCTCCGCTCGGAGCACGGCGAGGGCCGATCGGCCGGGGAGGCTGGGCCGTTCACGTACCGGACCGCGGGGTTCGAGGGACACGGGAGGGTCGACGAACGGGGCGGCGGGGCGGGCGTGGGGCCGGGCATGTAGATGCCGCGGACTATCCGCGGGAGCTCAGGTCGTTACGCGGGCCGCCGGGAGGTGAACGGTGCGCCAGCCGGTGGGGCGCGGACAAACTTCGCAGCATCATGCGGCGGGAAGTTTTTGGAAGGACCCGTCGCACGCCTGGGACACGGTGCTGTCCCCTTTCTGGCGATGTTGAAGGGTCCTTCCGGGGTGGTTGCACCGGTACGATGCGCGGCCACCCTATTTGAGGCGGGAACGGGGGGATCGTGGAACGGTCCGAGAATGGGGCGTTGCGACCGGCGCGCGCCGCCCGGGGCCTCAGTGCCCGTGTCGGGTGTCCGCTTCGGCGATGACGACGCGGGGCAGCTCGCCCTGGATCGCCGGCGGCTTGCGAGCGGCCGCACTCGCGCGGTTCTGTGCGGCGTTCCGCGGGAGGAGCCAGCGCTCTCCCCACGCGCGCAGCTCGCGCGCGGCGGGGGCGAGGCCGAGGCCCATCTCGGTGAGCGAATAGACGACGGAGAACGGGCGCGTGCTGACGACCGTCCGCTGGACGACGCCCTGCTGCTCGAGGAACTTCAGGGTCGCGCTCAGCGTCTTCGCGTTGAGCCGAGGGTTCGACTTCAGGATCTCGCTGAACCGCTGGGGTCCGTCGAGGAGCCGGTGGACGATCGCGAGGCGCCATTCCGTCCCGATGACGCCGATCGCGGCCAGGACCGGGCAGAGTCCGCGCCCCTCCTCGGTGGCACAGGCGTCGTCCCCGAGAACGGTGCTCTCCGCGGGCCGTCGGGCGCGCTCGCTGGCCATCGTCCTGCCTCGTACGTGCTAGCACCCGAAGGCGCTTATAGTTACCGTATGGAAGAAGGTGAATCGCGGTAATCGAAGTGGGCTCGGAGCACGTCCCGGGACCCACGTCGGGCCGGCGTACGTTTTCATCGCTCCCGGCCGTCCGCCGCCGTGACCGCCCGGCGACGCGAGATCGAGCTGAGCCTCGAGCGTCCGCTCGGCGCCGGTACCGGCGAGGGAGGGGTGCTGCGGCTCTCGCTGCGCTTCGAGGTCGGCGAGGACGGCAAGGGCCCCTCGCCTGGCGAGCTCGCTGCCGCGCTGGACGGCCTCCGGGCGGACCTCACGGGGCTCGTCGGCTCCCCGATCGCCGCCGTGCCCATCGCGCGCGGCGATCGCGAGCTCACCGAGCTCGTCGAGACGTACCGGCCCCGCCAGCGCGATCTGGTCGACCTCCTGCTCGCGGACGGCGAGATCACCGCGGGCGAGCACCGCCGCTTGACCGAGTACCTCCAGCTCCGGCCGAAGACGAGCGACGAGGCTCCCGTGGCGCGGCGCCCCGTCCCGTCGATCGCGGAGGCCCCGATCGCCGCGGTGCCGATCGTGGCGGAGCGCCCCGGCGGCGACCGTCCTCCG
>JASHUS010000078.1 GCA_030039865.1 Thermoplasmata archaeon | reverse complement strand
GGCTACAACTGGCTCGCGACGCAGGACACCAACTTACCGCCGCAGCAGCGTCCCGCCGTCATCAGCTGGTGGGACTACGGGTTCCAGACGATCGACCAAGGGCAGCATCCCAGCGTCGCGGACAATTTCCAGGACGGGATCGACCCGGCCGGGCAGTTCCTCCTCGCCCAGAACGAGTCCCAGGCGATCGGGGTGCTCGCGACCACGCTCCTCGCGTCCGAGCAGGTCGCGTCGAAGCAACCGTACCTGCCGCCGGCCCTCAACAAGGTCCTCGCCAACGACGGCCTCAACCTGACGACGCTGCACAACCTGCTCGCGAACGTGAGCTACGACTACAAGATCGTCGTCGCGAACCCCGGCAAGTACCTCCCGGTCAACCCCAGCACGCTCACCGACGCGAACGCGATGTACATCGCGATGGAGGTCTACCTCGCGACCGCCCTCCCGCTCTCGGGCGTCGCGAAGGTCTACAACGACATCATGGCGTACACGGGCTGGTCGATCGGCTACGGCCTCTCCGACAGTCGGCTGTTCCCGTTCTCGGGGACCGACACCGGGATCTACTACGCCCCGGCGGAGCTCACGGGCCGGGTGGTCAACGGCGCGGGACTTCCGACCTCGTACTTCAACGTGACCGTGACGGGCTCGGACGGCAACACCTACCCCCTCGGCGACGTGCCCGCCGACGTCTCGGCGGTGAATTACAACATCAATTATTTCACGCCGTTCTACAACTCGATGATCTATCACATCTACATCGGCTACAACGGGACCGACGTCGGGCTGGGCACGGGCATCCCGGGCCTGACCGGCTCGACCGAGCTCCTCTCCTCCCCGCTGATGCCCGGCTGGATGCTCGAGCACTTCCAGGTCGTCTACGAGACGGCGTACTACTGTCCCCAGGCGAACGCCACGCCGGGAGCGGCGTGCTTCTCCGCGACGAACAAGCCCACGGCGGTCGCGGAGGCGGCCGCGGACCACGGGACCGCGGACACGTCGGCGGACTCCTACTTCTCGGGCGGCGAGTCGTTCCTCGAG
This sequence comes from Thermoplasmata archaeon, assembly GCA_030039865.1. Taxonomy (GTDB): domain Archaea; phylum Thermoplasmatota; class Thermoplasmata; order Lutacidiplasmatales; family UBA184; genus Lutacidiplasma. The sequence goes on along the minus strand of JASHUS010000078.1, from coordinate 14,636 downwards.
TACTACCCGGGGCAGACGCTCCTCGGGACCGTCCAGCTGCCGAACGGGGCCCCCGTCGCGGGCGCGCAGGTCACGATCGACGACGGCTGGGGGATCCCGCACGAGACGGTCCACACCTCCGCGAGCGGCGCGTTCTCGATCGTCCTGCCGCCGGGGAATGACACGCTGAACATCACGACGGGTTCGCAGGACCTCTTGATGCAGCAGGGGAACATCACCCTCGCCTCGGTCAAGCTTGCGATCCCGAACGCGCTCGGCCTCGGGCTCGATTCGCCGGCGCGCGTCCAGTCGTTCACGCTCGCGCCGGCGTCGGTCGGCGGCTTCGTCTACTGGAACTCGAACAACACGACCGGCTACGTGCCGAGCGAGGACCCGCTCGTCCACGGCGCGCAGGTCGTCCTCTGGGGCGACAACGGCACGTCGCGCGTCACGACGACGACGAACTCCCAGGGCGGCTTCTCGCTGTCGAACGTCGCCCCCGGGACCTACAACTACAGCGTGATCTACGGCGGGACGAACTACAGCGAGGCCACGCTCTACGTCAAGCCCGGCGCGGCCGTGAACGCGACCGTCGGGCTCACACCGGGTTACGTGTCGGGCGAGGTCACGGACGCGAGCGGGACGGTCCTGCCCGGGGCGACGGTCACGCTCGCGAATGCGAGCGGGCCGATCGCCACCACGACCACGAACAGCTCGGGCGGCTACCAGTTCGCGAGTGCCGGACCGGGCAACTACACCGTCACGGCGACCGGGACGACCCCCGGCGAGCGGTCCGCGGGCGCGCTCGTCACGCTCTCGGGGATCGGGAGCTCGGCCACGGCGAACCTCGAGGTCGTACCGATGACGACCGTCACCTTCGCGCTCACCGCCAAGGGCGCGCCGGCGGCGAACATCCCGGTGCGGTTCGTCCCGGTCGCGGTGATCGCGAACACGACCGACCCTCCGATCACGGCGTATTCGAACGCGACCTCGAGCGGGACGGTCGTGACGAGCTCGGCGTCGGGTCTCGTCAGCGCGACCCTCCCGAGCGGCCTCTACTCCGTCTACGCGCTCGGGTACGTCGGTACCACGATCTACGCCGGCGTCAGCCGTCTCACGGTCGGTGGGCTCGCGCCCCCGCCCGCGTCGCTCGCCCTCACGCCCGGGCTCACGTTACGCGGCGTCGTCGCGGGGATGAGCTCGCGACCGAACGGTACGGAGACCGTCGTGCTCGCGTCGAATTCGGCGGGCGGCCAAGCGACGACCTGGACGAGCGGCAACGGATCGTTCACGATGATCCTGCCGGCGGGCACGTACTCGCTCGCGACCCTTACGGGCTCGGCGGACGAGACGGGCAGTTCGGTCACCGCCGGCCTCGAGAGCGTCACGCTCAGCGCGCCGACCACCTCGGTCGTCGTCACGCCGTCCGACTCCGTCACCGCCTACTTCAGCGTCGGCGCCAACCTGCGGAACGGAGGGTTCTATCCGGCCGCGAACGCCAACGTCACCGTCACGGCGAGCGCGCTCGGGGCGTCGGTCCCGGTCCTCGCCAACGGGAACGGCACCGCGACCGTCTATGTCCCCGGCACGCTCGCGAGCGGATCGTACTGCCTCTCGGGCAACGCGGTCGGGTTCGTCCCGGGCGGTGTGTGCGGCGTGACGCCGACGGGCCTGCCCTCGACGACCACGCTCCCGCTCGGGCTCGCCGACGTGAACGTGACCCTCACGCTCGTCGGGCTCCCCGCGGGCACGAGCGCGACCGTCAACCTCACCGCCGAGAGCTCGAGCGCCGTCAACCTGACGTTCACCGGGGGCCCGACGTTCGCCTTCCGAGCGCCGCCGGGCACGTACGGGGTCGGCGCGAAGGCGACGATCGCCAACAGCACCAAGGTCTACCTCCCGCCGTCGATCCTTTCGACGACGATCCCGCTCGGCGCGACGTACTCCAACCTCACGCTCGTCATCATCCCCAAGATCACCGCGAAGGGCACGATCACGGTGCCGAGCGGCGCGTCGCTCGCGAACGTGACCGTCGCGCTGAGCTCGCCGACGCTCGGGAACACGTCGATCAGCGGCGCGACGTACCAGAAGGGATTCTACGCGGCGCCGGGGGCGTACTCGGCGACCGCCACGTACACGGCCGGCTCCACGACGTACACGAACCTCACGCGCGTGACCGTCAACGCCAACGGCACGATCACGCCCCGGCTCGTGCTCACGAACGCGGGCACGACGCTGAGCGGCACGTTACGGAACGGAGATCACCTGCTCTCCGTCTCCGCCCTCATCTCCGTCGTCGCGCCCGACGGCGCGACCACGCGCACGACCTCGAGCTCGGGGACGTTCTCGGTCACCGTGCCCCCGGGCGTGACGTACTCGGTCTTCGCGAACGCGACCGTGTCGACGTCGGGGCCGAACGGCAGCTACTACATGGACTACGCCGTCACGAACGGCACGACGTGCACGCCGAGCTCGTCGAGCCCGGCCTGCCTCATCCAGATGGTCGGGACCCAGGTGCCGTGGTGGGTCAACGCGACGATCTCGAGCCCCGGCCTCACGACGCCGGTCGCGGGAACGGCGCTCCTCGTCGGTCCGTATCCGTACCTCAACGTGACCACGGTGTCGTACTCGAACGGCGCCTTCTCCGCGCGCGTCGCGCCGGGGGCGTACTCGGTCTACGTGAACGGATCGGGATTGGCCGCGGGCCAGGCGGCGTTCGGGAGCGTCCTCGCGTTACCGGGGCTCAACACGCCCCTCACGTTATCGCTCGGGACGACGTGGACGGCCACGCTCTCGGCGGTCGCCCCCGGCGGAGCGGCCCGGGATGTGGGGCCGGTCACGCTCACCCTCCAGACCCCGACCGGCCAGCGGATCGCGTTCCCCGGGCTCGCTACCGGCCGTTCGATCTCGCTCCCACTGCCGAAGGGCGTCTACGGCGTGAGCGCCCGCTCGACCGCGATCGTCTACGGCAGCTCGGTCAACCTCACCGGCGCGATCACCCTGATGATCCTCGAGGGCAACGCGGCGGCGAACGTGCCGCTCGCCTACCCGATCTCCGATAGCGTGGCCGGGACGCTCGTCGGCCCGACGTCGGTCACGCTCACGGCGGGCTCGACCGCCCGGTTCGCGTTCAGCGTGCGCGCGGTCGGGACGGAGCCCGTCACGATCACGCCCGAGGCGACGCCCTCGTCCTGGGTCTTCGACTTCAGCTTCGCGAGCGCCACGCTGACGCCCGGGCCGACCGGCACGAACCTCACGGCCGAGGTCACGTTCGTCGTGCCCGCCGGGACGGCGGTCGCCCATCCGGGGATATCGATCGTCTTCGTCACGTCCGGCGGGACCGTCGTCGGTAGCGTGAGCCCGGCGCCGACGGTGAACGTCGTGGGGACGTACGGCATCGGGATCGGCGCCACCTCCTCCTCCGCGAGCCAGGTCGGCGTTCAGCACGTCCTCCAGCCGTTCTACGTCCTCAATACTGGGAACACGTACGAGACGGTCGCCCTCAGCGTGGTCAACTCCGCGCACCTCGCGTCGCTCGGCTGGTCCTCGGTCGTCCAGACGGACGACGACAAGCCGATCGCGACCACGAACCTCACCGCCGGGCAGAACGAGACGCTCTACGTCTCGCTCAACGCCACCGCCGCGATCTTCCTCACGCCCGGGAGCGTGACGGTCTCCGCGGACGTTCTCAACTCGAGCGGGAGCGTCTCCGCGTCCGCGACGATCGGGATCCCGCTCTCCACGGTCCACACGCAGACGCCGCCCACCGTGACCGGGCCGGGCGTCGGCCCCCCACCGGCGTACCCGGACTGGCTCGTGCCGGTCCTCGTCTTCGTGCCGGCGCTCGCCCTCATCGGGGTGATCGTCGGGTACCGCTGGTGGCGCACGCGGCGGTGGAGGCGGCGCTGACGCCGTTCCGGGCCGGGATCGCGACCCTCGCGGGGCTCGCCCTCGTCCTCCTCTTGGCCGGACCGGTGGCCCCGTCGCTCGCCGCCGGGGCCGAGCCGGGCGTACGGCTCGCGCCCGCGTCGACGTCGGTCACGGGGAACGTGACCGGCCCGTCGATCCTCGCGACCGACTCGAACGGGACGTATCTCGTGAACGCGACGGGCGGACCGGCCTTCGCCGCCAACGCGACGAAGATCGGGAACCTCACGTACTACGCCTCGCTCAGCGCGGCGAACCTGAGCGGGGTCGCGATCACCCCGGCGAGCGGCAACCTCACCGGTAACGCCTCGATCGCGACGTCGCTCACGACCGGCCCGATCGCCGAGATCGTGACGATCAGCGTGCTGATCTCGTCCGTCTACGAGAAGCAGAACTCGTCGATCAACCTGACCTACGTCATCCACGTGGTCGAGCCGTACACGCTCACCGCGGAGCTCGTGAACAGCGCCGGGTCGACCGTGCTGTCGTTCCCGCTCCAGGTCTATCTCGATGGCTCGATCGTCGGGACCGTCACGATCCCGACGCTGACGCCCGGCGAGACGTACAACATGACGTACCACTACGCGACGCTCGGGCTCTCGACGGGCGAGCACACGTTCTCGATCTCGCTCGCGAACGAGCACGGCCTCGTCCGGTTCGCGAACGGCCAGACGACGTATTCCACGTCGTTCTACGTCGCGTCGAGCCCGACGAGCTACACGCTGTGGTACGTCGCGGGCGTGATCGTCTTCCTCGGAGTACTGTTTATATACGCGACCCGGGTGGCCGCACGCCGGCGGGGCGCGCTGCGCAAGTGAGCGGCGTCCCGCTCGCAGCGCACACCGCGGAGTGGGGGGATCATCGCTCGATGCAGGCCCGGGTCGAACTTCGGTGCAGCTCGTGCGGACGCGCGGTCCCCGCCAAGGGCGCGACCCAGTTCCTCTGCCCGAACTGCGGCGAAGCGACGATCGGCCGGTGCGCGCGCTGCCGCGACCAGAGCGTGCCGTTCACGTGCCCGCACTGCGGGTTCGAAGGCCCGTAGGTCCGGGGGTTCAGGATGGGGCAGGTCGCCGTGCTCTTCCGCGTGATGCCGCAGGGCGTCGAGACCGACATGAAGGCGCTCGCGGAAGCGGTCCGCGCCGCCGTCCCGAAGGACGTAACGATCCGGGGGCTCCAGGTCAAGGACGTCGCGTTCGGGCTCCAGTCGCTCCTCGTCTCGATCGTCATGGCGGACGCGGGCGGGATCCTCGAGTCGACGGAGCATGCGATCGCGAAGGTCCCGCACGTAGAATCGGTCGAGGTGATGGAGGAGGGGCTGCTGTAGGGGCCCCGTCCCCGACCGTCCGTGGATCTCCTCACCCACGTCCTCGTCGCCTACCTCGTCACGTACGGGATCGTCGGTTTCCATCCCCAGTACCTCGCGGCGGGCGCGCTCGCCGGCGGCCTTCCCGACGCGGACGCGCTCTTCTTCCCGCTCGCCCGGCGCTTCCCGATCCTGCGCCACCATGGGATCACGCATTCGCTGCTCGGCGTCACGATCGTCGCCGCGGTCGGGTCCGTCCTCGCGCCGATGATCCTGCCGGGCTCGATCGCCGTCTACTTCCTCGTGATGGAGGTCGGGGGCTGCTGCCACATCCTGCAGGACGGATTCACCCAGTTCGCCGTGCCGCCGCTCGCCCCGTTCAGCGATCACCGGCTCCAAATGGACGCGGACCGAGCGATCAACTTCGTCACGCTCGTCTTCTCGGCGGTCGCGTTCTACGTGCTGCTCGGGGTCGAGCGGAACCACGTCGCCTTCACGATCTATCAGGGGACCCTCTACGGCGTCAGTGCGTTCTTCGTCGCCTACTTCGCCGTGCGGCTCGTCGGTCGGCTCGAGATCGGCCGCGACCTGAAGAAGAACGGGCAGTTCCAGCAGATCGTCCCGATGACCAATCCGTTCACGTGGCTCCTCCTCTCGGAGGTGAACGCCGCCGGACGGGTTCGCACCACCTGGGCTCGCTACACGTTCGGCCGCGGCATCGTCGACGGTCCCCACAGCGTGGAGGGCCCCGTCCAGGCGACGCCGCACACGGGGACGCCGAGCTCGGAGCGCGAGGCGCTCGAGTGGTCGTACCCGCTCGCGCGGCAGCACAGCCAGGTCATCGAGGGGACGTACCACTTCGGCGAAGCGGACCGCGACGCGGCGGGCGACTGGGTCGCCCACTGGTACTCGCTCGAGTTCACCTTCCTGGGTCGGTCGGCGGGCGTGCGCGTCCTCTTCCCGGCGGATGGCGGGCCCGCCCAGGTGAAGTCCGACTTCTACCGGCCGAAGTTGCGCGCGCTCTGAGTCATCCCGGTCCCGTCGGCGGCGCCGGCGCGGAGGTTTCCGGCGTCGGCGAACGACGGACGCGTCGGGCGAGGGCGGCCTCGAGTATCGCCGAGAAGTCCTCGTTCCCCCGACCCCCGCGGACCGCCTCCTGCGCCATCCGCGCCGCCTCCTTGCCGATGCGGACTTCCCGGTCGACGGCGCGCGCCGCGATCGCGACCAGCTTGAGGTCCTTCGTCGCGAGATGGAGCTGGAACTGAGGGGGATACCGTCGCTCCTCGAAGTCGGCCCGCTTCAGCTCGAGTATGCGCGAGTAGCCGCCGCCCTCGAGCAGGATGTCGACCGTGCGCTTGCGATCCAGTCCCAGCCCCTCGGCGACGGCGACGCCCTCGGCGGCGAGCGCGAGATCGCCGACCATGAGCAGGTTGTTCACGAGCTTCATCGACGTGCCGGCGCCGACGGGGCCCAGATGCTCGATGCGTTGCGCCGCGGCCGCGAGCAGGGGGCGGGCGCGCGCGACGTCCTCCTCCGAGCCGCCGACGAAGGCGAGGAGCTGGCCGTTGCGCGCCGCTTCGACGCTGCCTCCGACCGGCGCGTCAATGTAGTGGAGGCCGAGCGCCCCCAGTTTCTGCGCGACGTCCCGGCTGTCCGAGGGTCCGATCGTGCTCAGGTCGACGACCAAGGCGTCGCGCGGGAGGCCGGCCACGAGCCCGTTCCGGCCGAAGAGTACGCGATGGACGGCGCGGGCGTCCGTCAGGTCGAGGAAGACGACTTTGGCCGACGCCTCGCGGCCGACATCCTTGGGATGGAACGCCCAGGTCGCACCGGCCGCCACCAGCGACGCGCCCTTCGACCGGGTCCGATTGTGGACGACGAGCGGGTGACCGGCGGCCCGGATCCGCTCGGCGATCGCGGCCCCCATCATCCCGAGCCCGATGAAGCCGACCTTCGCGGGGGGCGGAACTGGCTCGGCCGCGATCGCGTTGTCCAGCATGGCGCGTTCGTCCTCCTCGGGAACTAGCGCAGTGAGGCCCGGAGCGCGCGCCCGGAAGGACTACTTGTACGTCGACTGGTGGACGGTGCCCTCATCGTCGACGATGGTGATGCACTCGCCTTCGCACTCGAAGAGGCACGCTTCGCACATGATGCAGTCCGGCCCGTGGATGACCGCCGACTTCTCGGCCCGGAACTGGAACTTCGCGGCGACAGCGGGGTCGTCGACCACGTCGGGCCAGTTCTCGCGGGGCTGCATCTCGAACACCGTCACCGGGCAGACGTCCCGGCAGTGGCTGCACCCCGTGCACTTCGCGTGGGCCACCTCGACACTGACCATGTCGCACCTGACCTGATTGGAGGACCGTGGTGGGATATATTAGGGTGAGTCCCCGGCGGAACCGTTGCCCCCCGGAGCGCGCCGGGACGCTACGGACCACAACGGCCCGTCGCGGATTGGCACGCCGCCTGGACCCCCGTCAGGGGATGTCGGACGGGTTCCACATGCCGACGCGCTGACCGTCGTGCAGGCCATCGAGGCGCGTCATCTCCTCGGGGGTCAGCCGGAAGTCGAAGATCTGGGCGTTCTCGACAATCCGGTCGTGGTGGATCGATTTCGGAAGGGCCACGATCCCGTGCTCGAGGCACCAGCGCAACAGCACCTGCGCGGGCGTCTTTCCGTGGGCCCGGGCGATCGCGACGATCGTGGGATCGTCGAGCCGGCGGCCCCGGGTCAACGGTGACCAGGCCTCGAGCCGGATCCCGTGCTGCTGGGCGAAGCCGAGGAGCCCGGGATCGAAGACGAACGGGTGGAACTCGACCTGGTCGATCGCGGGCACGACGTTGGCGTGGGCCAGCAGTTCCTCGAGATGCCGCACCATGTAGTTGCTCACGCCGATCGTCCGACAGACGCCGTCGGCCTGGAGCTTCTCGAACGCGCGCCACGAGTCCAATCGGTCCTGCGGAGAGTTCGCGCGCGGCCAGTGGATGAGGTAGAGGTCGATGTAGTCGAGCCCCAGCGTCGCGAGGCTCTTGTGCGCGGCGCGCTGGGCGGACTCGAAGCCGTGTTCCGTGTGCCAGAGCTTCGTCGTGACGAAGATCTCCTCGCGGGGGATCCCCGAGGCCCGCACGGCCCGACCGACGTCGGCCTCGTTGCCGTACATCGCCGCGGTGTCGATGTGACGGTACCCGACCTCGAGCGCCCAGCGCACCGCCTGCTCAGTGATCGCGCCCGGCGGCGTCTGGAAGACGCCGAGACCGACCACCGGGATCTCGGTACCCTGGTTCAATCGGAACTTCGACGCGAGGGAGAACTCGGCCGTCGCGGAGGACATGGCTCGGCGATGCGGACGAAGGGCTTAGCCTCGACGGGCCGCCGGTGCGGTGGTGCGGAACCGCGACGCGAGGCCCCGGGTCCGGAGTCGCGCGTCGTACGTCGCGAGCTGGGACTCGTGGTCCGGACAGAGCGAGAAGGACCGCCAGGCTCCGGACGGGGCCCCGGGATCGGCGTCGGCCGCGTACAGCTCCACCCGGTGGGGTCGATCGTCGCACGGTCCCCCCGCGCCTTCGTCGGGGTCACCGATCAGCGGGCGGAACGAGTAGTCGTACGCCGCGCCCATGTCGCACAACGGCCGTTGGAAGATGTGACTCACGGTGACGCGTCCCGTCCTCTTCGGTCCCCATCGGCCGGGCGGTTCGTCAGAGCTTCTGCACCAGCTGCGAGAACTCGCCGCTCGTCCACCCCTTCAGAGTGGTCGTGCGGACGAACCCCATCTGACCCGATCGTAGCGCCAGCGTGTTGGCGATCTCGTCCGAAGGGAGCTCGACGACCGTGACAAAGTCGTAGGCCCCCATCGTATGGAGGGACAGGACGAACTTCCCCCCCGCCGCCTCCACCTGCTTTCGGAACGCCTCCTCCCGCTGGGGCCCTTCCTTGACGCGGCGAATCCCCTCTTCGGTCCAGTTCCCGAGGATCACGTAGTGCGGCATGCAGGTTCCCGAGATCGGCAGGCGCGGACCGTAGAAAGCCGTTGGCGTCCGCCGAGGCTATCTTCTCCGTCCGACCTTCGAGTTGGGACGATCCCCGGCGGGATCGTTTGGGTAGCGCGTGGCGACTCATCGGAATGGAAACGTCGAGCTCTTCTACGAATTGGCCGGCACGACCGGCGATCCGGTCGCCCTCATCCACGGCTCGCTCGCCGACCATGGGACGTGGAGCGGGATCGCCGGTCCGCTCGCGAACGGATTGCAAGTCCTGACGTACGACCGGCGCGGGTACGGTCGGAGCGCCGGCCCGCGGCGCGAGCACGCCGTACGCGACGACGCGGCCGATCTCGCGTCGCTGCTCGAGGGGACCGAACTGTACCCGGCGCACCTCGTGGCGCACTCCTACGCGGGCGGCGTGGCCCTCCGCCTGGCGGCGGAGCGGCCCGAGCTAGTGCGGAGCCTCGTCCTGCACGAACCGCCCTTCATCGGCTACCTGAGGAACGATCCGGAATGGGCGGAGCAGGCCCGGGCCTGGCCAGGGTGGATCGAGCGACTTCGCACGAAGGTCGCGGACGGCGAACCGGAGACCGCCGCGCGCGAGCTTCTCGACGTCTTCTCCGTGCGAGGGGGGGCGTGGGAGCGTAGCCCGATCGAGGTCCGCCGATCGGCGACGGCCACGATCGGGATGTGGGTCGACGAGTACTCGGATCCCGAAGCGATCGACCCGGACCTCCCGTCGCGCGACGAGATATGGGTACCGGTCCTGCTCACTTCGGGCGAGCGCAGCCCACCGTGGCTCCGGCGCATCGTCGACCGGTTAGCGACCTCGCTCAAGAACGCGAGCACCCACGTCGTGCGCGACGCGGGTCATGCCCCGCAGCTGACCGCGCCGGACCAGTATGTGGGGATCCTGACGACCTTCCTCTCGGAGCGGATCGTTCCGACGGTATAGAGCTCGAAGGTTCCGACGGACCGAGCGGCGGACCGGCCGCTTCGGCCGCCGCAGGCATTTTGTAGCGGGACGCGAGCTTTGGACCGTGGAACCCCCGAGGCACCCGGTTCGGGACATTCCGACGCCTCCCTGGGTCGACGACCGGCCCGGAGTCCGCTTTCGTCGGATGGTGGAGGCAAACGGCACGACGCTCACCATGTATCAACTCGCGCCGGGCACCCGCTATCCCCTCCACCGCCACCCGGCCGCGGAACTCGGTGTGATCCTCCACGGCGAGGGACGCGGATTGTTCGAGTCGGAGGAACGCGTCCTCCGGGCCGGCGATGCGTTCTACGTGCACCCGAACGCGCCACACGGATTCGTCGCCGGCGACACCGGACCGGTTATCATGCTCAACGTGACCGTCGCGTTGCCGGGGGACGCGATCGCGCTCCCGGCGCAGACGGTACGGGATATCACGGTGCGCGAACTCGGAACCGAAGTGGCGGGGCTCCCGGGCGCCTAAGCACCGGGCCGCTCGTTCGGCGGCGGTTCGTGACCGATCAGGTCCATAAGCCCGGCCCCGAGCCACTGCCCTCCGTCGACGACGAGCACCTGGCCCGTGACGTAGCTCGCCCGTGCGCTCGCGAGGAATCGGACGCTCTCGGCGATCTCCTCGGGGGTCCCGAACCGTCCGAGCGGTACCCCGCGCGTCACGGCGGCGACCACGGACTCGCTCTTCCAGAGCTGCCGATCGGTCCCTTCGGTACGGACGGGCCCGGGCGAGACCGCGTTCACGCGGATGCCGTAGCGCGCCCACTCGACCGCGAGCGTACGAGTGAGCGACAGGACGCCCGCTTTCGCCGCCGCGGAGTGTGCCGTTCCGGGTCCCGCGCCCCACGCGTACGCGGCCACGATGTTCACGATCGACGGGGCCGGAGATTGCCGGAGAAGCGGCAGAGCGGCCCGCGAGCAGTAGAAGGTGCCGTCGAGCACGATGCCGACGACCGCGCGCCAGCCGTTCGGGGTGATCTTCTCGGCGGGCGCCACGAAGTTCCCCGCGGCGTTGTTGACGAGCGTGTCGAGCCGGCCGTACTCTTGCCCCACGGCCTGCACGAGATGGTCCACCTGCTCCGGGACCCTCACGTCCGTCGGTACCTCGAGGACCCGGGCTCCCAACCCCCGGAGTTCGGCCGCACCGGCCGCGAGGTGCTCGGGTGACCGGCTGGCGATCGCGAGATCGAACCCGTCGCGGGCAAGGGCTCCCCCGATGGCGAGACCCAGGCCGGTCCCTCCTCCGGTGACGAGCGCGACGGGCTTGGCCGGTGCGCGCGGCGTGCCCTCGGGCGACACGACCGGGGCAGCCGCTCCCCCGTATCAGCTTGTCCCGGTCCTAGGGCGCCCGCGCGGCCGCCACGGCGGCGTTGAGGTCCCGATCCTCGGGGCCCTCGCCAAATCGTCCGTCGGCCCGGTGGAGGACCCGGCCGTCCCGGAAAACGAGAACGCTCGGGACGACGTCGATCGAAAACTCGTCCCAAAGGGGGCTCGACATCGAGGTCAGGTCGGCCCGGGCGATCGAAAGACCGGACGCGGCGAGTTCCACGAACCGGGGCGCGAACTCGCGAGAGAACGGGCACCAATCCGCGAGGAACGCGACGAGCCATGTCCCCGAACGGGCGAGCCGACCGTCGTGAAGCTCATCCGGAGGGATCAAGGGGATCCGCTCAAACTCCCGCGTCGACGATTCCCCCGGTCGACGTCAGGTCGTCGCCGGTTCGAAAGAGTTGCGGCCGCTCGCGCCCAAGTACTCGGAGGGCGTGGGAGACCGCGGGGGCGAACCGGTGTCGATCCGTGTGCCGAGCGAAGTGAAGTCCGATATGGTGTTCCCCACGCCGCTGCGCGGCCGCGTGGAGCGCGAGCGGTTCACGAGCGATGTCCTGAAGGGGAATCCGTGGGCCGACCCCGTGGAGCGAGAGCTGCCCGTCTACGTCCCCCCCTCGGGGGCGACGAAAGGTCGACCGCTGCTCGTGCTGCTGAGCGGCTACACCGGATCGGGCTGGCTCCATTTCCAACGGCCCCGGTTCCTCGCGAACTCGATCGTGGGCCGGCTCGACCGGCTGATCCGGATCGGGGCGGCCCCCGAGGCCGTCCTCGTGGCGCCGGACTGCCTGACGACGCTCGGGGGCAGCCAGTACCGGAACTCAAGCGCGACGGGGCGCTACGAGGACTACGTGATCCAGGAGATACTGCCCTGGGCCCGCTCGAAGTACGGGACGGGTCCCGTGGCCGCGCTCGGGACCTCGAGCGGTGGATACGGAGCGCTCTACCTCGCGCTGCGGCATCCCGACGTGTTCCGAGCGACCGGCTCGAACGCCGGTGACGCCTACTTCGAGTACTCCTATCTGCCGGAATTCCCCATCGCCTTCCGAGAAATCCGCAAGGCGGGCGGCCCCGAGGCCCTGCTGCAGAAGCTCCTGTCCGGCCCGATCAGCGGCTTTGGGCCCGCGAATCCGATCGTGAAGGCATTCGAGCAGATGGCCTACGCTTCGTGCTACTCACCCGTGGACTCGGAACCCGGTCGGTTCGAGCTGCCGTTCGATCTCGACGACGGGGCCCTGCGGGACGACGTGTGGGGGAGATGGCTCGAGTGCGACCCAGTCCGGATGATCCAGACCGACCGATACCGGGACGCGCTACGTCGGCTCGCGTATGTGTACGTCGATGGGGGGATCCACGACGAGTTCGGGCTCGATATCGGGGCGCGCGTATTCGCCGCGACCGCGAGCCGGCAGGGCATCCGGATCGACTTTCAGGAGTTCGACGGAGGGCACTTCGACAGCGGACCTCGCTACGATGTCATGATCCCCCGTCTGCTGGAAGGGCTCGGCTTCCCGCCGCCCTCGCCTCCACCGGCGGTCGTAAAGTAGCGTCGCGGCGATTCCCCGGCCGATGCTCAAGGACGGACAGCTCTTCTGCGACCGGTGCGGGGCGCCGATCACGCACGTGACCGACACGCCGCCCGAGGGCTGGCCGTCGATGCACAACCTTTGTTCGAAGTGCTTCGCCGAGGTCAAGGCGACGGCGATCCCGCGCCCGGCGATTTGACCGGCGGGGCGTCCGCCCCCTCGAACGGAACAAGCGCCTCGTCCTCGAACCACGCGAGGGCGATGAAGTACCAGCTGAGGACGACGAGCAGGAGCAGATCGGGTTCGCGGGCGGAACCGGCGCTCCCGACGACCGCGCCGCCGACGAGCTTGCGGCCCTCGCGGACCGGCTCGATGTGCAGCACCACGTCGCCGGTCTCGGTCGACACGACCCAGGCCGGAACGAGCATGCCCGCGCGATGAAATCGGTAGACCCGCCCGTTGCGTAGCTCGACCCGGTGCGCGCTCAGGTGCGCGGTGAGGCGGGCGGCGTTCACGTCCGAACCGCGCCGACGTGCGGTGATATGCGGATTCAGGAAGCCGCCGCGCTTCAGCGTCCACGCGACATCCGCCGCCTCGGAGTTGGCGAGCGAGCCGTCGGCGCCCGCCCACCGAAGCTCGGCGACCGCGGAGTCGGAAGAGTACAACGTGAACGCCATCGGCTTGTCCGAGGTCCGGAGCCAACGCAGCGCGCCCGGGTCGACCGTCGAAAGCGGTACGAACGACACGTCCGGCCACCGCGCTGGCTCCACATAACTTGCTCCCGTCTCGCGCGGGTTCGTCGGCTCTCGGCCCAGGGGATATCCGCGTCTCCGTCTCTCGCACCTTCGGGGGCGAGGTGGTGCTGCGCGAGACGACGTTCCGCGTCGGCGGCGTTCTGACGATCGTTTTGGGCATCGCGTTCGCCTTCGCGCTCTACGCCTCGGGGGCCGGATTCGCGTACTTCGGCGCGTGGGCCGGCGCGGCGCTCTGCGTCGGGTTCGGGGGATTCTTCCTCTATGTCGCGCACGACGAGCGCCGGACGCGACGCCAGTATCTGGAATCGGTGGGCGCCGATGGACTGGCGCCCCGGGACCCCCCGGGCGATTGAGCGCCCGCGTCCCGGCGAAACCTTTTCTTGTCGGCAGGTCGTCGTTGACCCGTGGCCGGGATGGGGTAGCTTGGTTTATCCTGGGGGACTGTGGATCCCTCGACCCGGGTTCAAAGCGGTGCGGGGTCACCCCCCGCACCCTGAGAGTCTCGGTCCCGGCCCTACGACCTGCGCCGGGCGGACGCCCGGCGCTTCCGCGGCGAGGATCGGCGCGCGAGCCGTTCAAGCGCTTCGGGAAGGGATGCCAGCGAATAGCCGGCCCAGGCGGCGCCCCACCGTTCCAGGTCTCGCGGGGAGAGCGCCCAACCGGGAAGTCGCGAGGCGCGCCCGATCGGAGTGACGCCGCCGACGGACGCCGCGGCCTCCATGTCGAATCGTGAATCCCCGACGAGGAACACCGGCACGTCAGGGTACCGGCGACGGTACTCGGCCAGATGCTCGCGTTTGGTCCCGCTCGCCGAGCCAAGAACGTCGTCGAACCAGTAGCGCAGCCCCTCC
>JASHUS010000077.1 GCA_030039865.1 Thermoplasmata archaeon | reverse complement strand
AGGTTCTGGCCGTGCTGGACGAGCAGGGAATTGAGCGGGATCCAGTAGCGCTCGGGCACGACCTCGCGGAGCCGCGCTTCCGTCTCTTCCGGTGTGCGCGTCCGTACCACGCCGAGCCGGTTCGCGATCCGGTGGACGTGCGTGTCGACCGGGATCGCCGGGATCCCGTACCCGAACACGAGGACGCAGTTCGCGGTCTTGGGCCCGACGTTCGGGAGCGTCAGGAGCTCGTCGAGCGAGCGCGGGACCTCGCCGCCGTAGCGGTCGAGCAGCGCCTGCGCGGCCGCCCGGATGCCCCGCGCCTTGACCCGGTAGAAACCCGTCGCGCGGATCAGGGGCTCGATCTCCGTGACCGGCGCGGCCGCGAGACGACGGGCGTTGGGGTAGCGCGCGAAGAGCCGGGCGCTCGCGACGTCGGTGTTCTCGTCGCGCGTCCGCTGCGAGAGGATCGTGCCGATGAGCACCTGGAAGGGGTCCTCGGCGTGGTCGCGCAGGTAGGGCCGTCGCCAGTCGCCCCGGCCGTAGAACGCCGAAAGCCGGTCGAGAACCTTGACCCAATCCATGCGAAACCTCCGGCGTCGCTCAGCGGTCCGGCGGGGGCGAGGGCCGGTCCCCGAGCCCGGGGTCGGAGAGGTCCGGCTCGTCGACCGCGGGGTGCGCCGAGCGCATCAGCTCGCCGACGAGGTAATCGCTGCCGACGACCAGCGTGAAGCCGTCCGGGCCCGTCGCCGCCCGCGCGAGCGCGAGGCCCGCCTCCGCGGCGTGCGTCGCGACCACGCGCGGGAACCGCCCGGTTGCGAGGGGCCGGATCTCCGCCGGATCGAGCCCGCGCTCGGAGCGCACCGGCACGACGACGAGCGTCCGGGCGAGCGGCGCCAGCGCGTCGAGGATCCGCCCCACGTCCTTGCCGCGCAGGCAGCCGAAGAGGATCGCGCTCGCCGACGCGTCGCTGAGCGGCGCGATCTCGCCGAGGCTCTCCGCGATCGCGCGCGCGCTCTCGGGCGTGTGCGCCACGTCGAAGAAGAGCTCGGGCCGTCGGGCGATCCGCTCGAGTCGACCGGGCCAGCGCACGGCGCTCAGGGCGCGACGGGCCGAGGCGGGGGCGGGCGCGTGCCCGCCCCGCTCGAGGAACCGGTGGGCCGCCGCGAGCGCGAGCGCCGCGTTCGAGGGCTGGAACCGGCCGAGCAGCGGGATATCGACCGCTTCCCAGGTGCGCCCCGGGACACGGACGGTGAACGTCTGCCCCTTCTCGGAGAGGGTCCGGTCCCCGACGTGGACCTCCTCGCCGAGGTGCCAGACGGGCACGCCGAGCCGACCGGTGGTGTCCTCGACGACCCGACGCGCTTCGGTCGGAAGCTCGCCGATGACGCCGACCATGCCGGCGTGGAAGATCCCCGATTTCTCGCGCGCGATGTCGGCGACCGTGGGTCCGAGGATGTCGGTGTGCTCGAGCTCGATCGTCGTGATGACGCCGACCCGCGCGTCGAGGACGTTCGTGGCGTCGAGCCGGCCCCCGACGCCGACCTCGACCACGGCGGCGTCCGCCCGCTCCCGGGCGAACCAGTCGAGCGCGAGGGCCGTCGTCGCCTCGAAGAACGTCGGCTCCCGATCGACCGTCCCCCGGCGGCGGAGCGCGTCCGCCGCGGCTTCGATGCGGGCGAGGCCGGCCACGACGTCCGTCGGTTCGATCCGGTGTCCGTCGAGCTGGATCCGCTCCCGGTAGCTGACGAGGTGCGGGGAGGTGAAGAGTCCGGTCCGGAGCCCGGCGGCGGAGAGGATCGCCTGCGTCATCGCGGCGACCGAGCCCTTCCCCTTGCTGCCCGTGACGTGGACGGCCGGGTACGCGCGCTCGGGATGGCCGAGCTCCGCGAGCAGGGCCTCGACGACCTCGAGGCCGGGCTTGAGACCGAAGCGCCGGCGCTGGAAGAGCCGGTCCAGGCTCGCGCGATAGTCGGACGGCTCGCCCGGTGCGTCCACGCGCGTCGCCCGGTCGCCGTCGAGGCCCGAATCGGCCGGCACGGTCAGTACGTCGAACGCTCCCGGTACGGCCCGTAGACGTCCTGGAACGCCCGGACGATCTCCCCGAGGGTGGCACGCGCGCGCAGCGCGTCGAGCACCGCCGGCATCGTGTTCTCGGCCGGTGTCTCCGCGACCCGGCGCAGGCGGTCGAGCGCCGCCGCGTGACGCCGGGGATTGCGGCGCGCGCGCAGCGAGCGGAGGCGGGCCGACTGCGTGCGCCGGGCCCGCTCCGAGATCTTGAGCCGCGGGACCTTCACGGGCGCGTCGATCGTGTAGGCGTTCACCCCGACGATCTTCGCCGTCCCGCTCTCGACCGCCCGCTGGTAGCGGAACGACGATTCCTGGATCTCGCGCTGGAAGAACCCCCGCTCGATGCCGGCGACCACGCCGCCCATCTGGTCGATCCGATCGAAGTAGCGGTGGACGGCCGACTCCATCTCGTCCGTCAGCCACTCCACGTAGTAGCTGCCCGCGAACGGATCGATCGCGTCCGCGAGGCCGGTCTCGTGGGCGAGGATCTGCTGCGTGCGCAGCGCGATGCGCACCGCGTCCTCGCTCGGGAGTTGGATCGCCTCGTCGTAGGAGTTGGTGTGGAGCGACTGCGTGCCGCCGAGCACCGCGGCGAGGGCCTGGACGGTCGTGCGCACGACGTTGAGCTCGGGCTGCTGCGCCGTGCACGAGCAGCCGGCCGTCTGCGTGTGGAAGCGCATCCAGCGCGACCGCTCCTTCTTCGCGCCGAACTCCTCCCGCATCACGTCCGCCCAGATCCGGCGGGCCGCGCGGAACTTCGCGACCTCCTCGAAGAGGTCGTTGTGCGAGTTGAAGAAGAACGAGAGCCGCGGCGCGAACTCGTCGACGTCGATCCCGCGGGCCTTCGCCTCCGCGACGTACGTTCGGCCGTCGGCGAGCGTGAACGCGAGCTCCTGCACGGCCGTCGAGCCGGCCTCGCGGATGTGATAGCCCGAGATCGAGACCGGGTTCCAGCGCGGCGTCTCGGTCGTCGCGTACTCGATCGTGTCGGTGACGAGCCGCAGCGCCGGTCGCGGCGGGTAGAGGAACTCCTTCTGCGCGATGTACTCCTTCAGGATGTCGTTCTGCGTCGTCCCCCCGAGTCGGTCGAACGGCACGCCGCCCGCCCGTCCGGCGAGCAGGTACATCCCCCAGACGATGTTCGCGGGCGCGTTGATCGTCATGCTGGTCGTGACCCGACCGAGCGGGATGCCGGCGAGCAGGCGGCGCATGTCGTCGAGCGAGCTCACGTTCACCCCGCACTTCCCGACCTCGCCGAGGCTCTCGCGGTCGTCGGCGTCGAGGCCGTACAGGGTCGGATCGTCGAACGCGATCGAGAGCCCCGACTCTCCGTGCGCGAGCAGGTAGCGGAAGCGCCGGTTCGTGTCCTCGGGGGAGCCGAACCCCGAGAACATCCGCATCGACCAGAGACGGCCCCGGTACATCGTCGGGTGGATGCCCCGGGTGAACGGGGGCTGGCCGGGGTAGCCGATCCGCTCGAATCCGGACCGCGGGTCGCCCGGCCCGTAGAGGCGCTCGATGGGAATCCCCCCGAGCGTGGCGAACTCCGACCGACGCTCCGGGCTCTTCGCGAGCGCCGGGCCCAGCAGCTCTTCGGTCCAGCGTCGACGCTCCCGCTCGACGGGCGACGCCGAGCCCTTCGGAACGCTCCCTCGCGAGATCGGTTCGGCGCGGCTGGACGCCATCGGGCGGGCCTCGAGGACCCTAGGTACGCCCCCTTCCTATAACATCGAGGTCACGCACGCGGCGCCGGGTCGGGCAGCCGGAGCCCGACGAGGTCGGACCGGCCCCTCCGCCGGACCCGGGCCCCGAGGTGGTCCGCGAAGCGCGGGAACGCCTGTCCGGTCCAGACGGTGTTGTCGGCGAGCACGACCGAGCCGGGGCGGAGCTTCGGACGGACGGTGGCGAGCTCGAACGCGAGATGGCTCGGGGTGTGGAGGCTGTCGTGCAGGAAGATCCCGAGCTCGTCGATCTCCTCGACCAGCGGCGGCAGGAGCGCCTGGCTGGGCCCGATGCGCAGGTCCCAGCCCCGGCGCAGGGCCTCGGGCACGGCCCAGCCGGTCGACCGACCGCGCGGGAGGGCGACGGGCGAATCGCGGGGCCCGAACCGCTCGGACCGCTGGGCGGTGGGAAAGTCGATCGAGTGGAGCGTGCCCCGCCCGTTCCGTCGGAGCGCGGCGAGGAAGTGGGCCGACGACACGCCGCTCGAGACGCCGGTCTCGATCACGTGCGCGGGCCGCAGGATCCGTACGAGCGCGTACAGCTCGAACGGCGCGCGGATCTGCGCGAACGAGCGGCGGCCCTCGGTGCGGTGGCGGTCCCGGATCTCCGCGTCGATCTCGCCGAGCCGGGGGAGCTCGGCGAGCACCGCGGGCAGTCGGTCGGCGGCCGGTCCGGCGAGCGCGCTCAGCCATCGCAGGTTCGGCGCGGCCCGAGGATCTCCGAGCGTGACGACCGCTTCGCGCAGTCCCCGCCGGACGGCCGGGGCGAGCGGGATCGGCCCGTCAGCCCGCGGCATCGCCCCGCTCCGGCCGCTTCGGTTTGGGTTCGAGATGCGCGGCCCGGACCGCCAGGCGGGCCGTCGTCCCCGACTCGATCGCTTCGGTCCGGTCGAGGACGAGCCGCTCGCGGAAGAACGGCGCGTCGACGACGAGCGTCTCGTACTCGCCCCCCTCGCCGGCGACGTGGACCGGTCGGATCGTTCGGCTGCGTCGTTCGAGCTCTTGGAGGAGGGACGGATCGATCCGGCGCCCGAGGAGCTCCGGGGTCAAGGGCTCGGCAGCGAGGTGCACGAGGCGCGCGTCGAGCCCGGCGGCGATCTCCTCGCGGACCACGCGCTCCGGCTCCGTGCGCCAGAGCGGCGCATAGACCCGCCGACCCAGCTCGTCCCCGACCCGCACCACGCGCGCCCACTGATACGACGACTCGATCGCCCCGACGCTGATCGGACCGGAGTAGCCCGCGAGGGCCCGCCGGAGCGCGGCGAGCTCGCCGGCCTCGCCCGGCTCGGTCACCGCGGCCTCCCGATGCCGCTTCCCCCAGGCGCGCGCCTGCAGCGCGACGAGATCGAGGTTGGGGGTGTGGAAGAGCATCGACTCGGGGTCCGAGGGCCGGAGGGTGAGCAGTTCGTCGACCGGCCAACCCTGGGTCTCCGCGAGGTACGCGGCGTAGATCGAGTCCTTCCCTCCCGAGACGAGCGCCGTGACCGTCATGGCCCCTACGGAAGACCCAATCCGTCGCGCCAGCGCGGGTAGAGGGAATCGAGCGGGAGGCTCGCGACCGAGCGGCCCGACCATCGGATCGTACCCGTCCGCTCCGTGACCTCGCCGAGAACGGCGTGGGGGATCGGACCCATCGCCCGTTCGAACGCGCGCTCAGCCCCCGGGCGGATCTCGACGACGAAGCGCGAGCCCCCCTCCGCGA
This sequence comes from Thermoplasmata archaeon, assembly GCA_030039865.1. Classification (GTDB taxonomy): domain Archaea; phylum Thermoplasmatota; class Thermoplasmata; order Lutacidiplasmatales; family UBA184; genus Lutacidiplasma. The sequence continues at coordinate 1,342 of JASHUS010000077.1, read as the reverse complement.
CGAGCGCGAGGCCCGGGCCCGGTAGCCCCGTCGCCGCGACGTCGACCGAGAACCCGAGGCTTCCCCCGAACGCCATCTCGCACAGCGTGACGGCGAGGCCCCCGTCGGAGACGTCGTGCGCCGCCCGGACGACGTGCTGCCGCATCGCGCGGAGCAGCCGCTCACCGGCGCGGCGGAGCGCCCCGGGGTTCGACGGGGGGACGCGGAGGGCCGGGGCCGCGGTCCGGCGGGCCCACAACGAGCCTCCGAGCTCCGGCCGGCTCGGGCCGACCAGATAGAGCGGGGCTCCGACCTCCTTGAGGTCGCTCGTCACCGCTCGATCGATCCGCTCGATCCGGCCTGTCGCGAGGACGGACGGGCTCGGCGGGATGTTCGACGAAAGGCCCCCGTTGTAGAAGCTCACGTTGCCGGACGGCACCACGAAGCCGAGGGCCCGCGCGGCGCTCGCGAGGCCGGTCGTCACGGCGGCGAAGTCCGCCATCACGCTCGGATCCTCGGGGTTGCCGAAGTTGAGGCAGTCGCTGAGCGCGTCCGGGCGGGCGCCGACCGCGTACAGGTTCCGCGCCGCCTCTTCGACCACCCCGCGCGCTCCCTCGAGGGGGTCCTCCCGGCAGGCCCAGGGCTGGGCCGCGGTCGTGATCGCGAGCCCGGCCGGGCTCTCCGGCCGCGGCTGGATCACCGCGGCGTCGCCGTGGGACGGCGAGTCGGGCCGGCCGTGCAGGGGCTTCACGACGGTGCGGCCCTGTACCTCGTGATCGTAGACGCGCAGGACGGACTCGCGCGACAGGGAGTCCGGCGCGAGCACGAGCTCCCGCACGAGGGACCCGAGATCATCGTCCGGCACCGGCGGAGGATCGGCATACGTCCGCCGGCGGGCCGAGCGGGGACGCCGGCGCTCCACGGCGTCGATCCGGAAGGCGAGTCGCAGGTGGCCCACGACCTCGCCGTTCCACTCGATGGTCTCGTACGGGCCGCGGGCCACGTCCCCGATCGGCGTCGCGGGGACGTCCCATCGTCGGAAGACGTCGAGCAGGCGGTCGACGTCCTTCGGGCGCACGTCGAGGATCATCCGCTCCTGCGATTCGGAGACCCAGACCTCCCAGGGCGCGAGGCCGGTCTCCCGCAGCGGGACCCGGTCGAGGTCGATCCGGGACCCGAAGCCGCCCGCGTGGACGAGCTCGCCGGACGCGGTCGCGAGGCCCCCGCCGCCGAGGTCCTTGAGGCCCTGGACCCAGCCGCGGTCGAAGACCTCGAGGCAGGCGTGGATCAGCGGCTCCTTCAAGATCGGGTTGCCCAGCTGGACCGCGCTCCGCGACTCGGTCTCGCTCCGCTCGGTGAGCTC
>JASHUS010000076.1 GCA_030039865.1 Thermoplasmata archaeon | reverse complement strand
CGTTCGGGAAGGGCTGAACCGCTCAGCGGCGGGTCGGCGTCCGTGACTTCCGGCGCGGGGCCCAGCGCCGCAGGGCCTCGGCGACCTCGTCGAGCGGATCGACGCGGCCCTCCGCGCGGCAGAGCAGGAGGGCGCCCTCGATCGAGGCGAGCGTCGTGACCGCGAGCCGGCGCGCCGCGCGCGGCGGCACCCCGAGCTCGGTGAGCTGACGCACGAGCAGATCGATCCAGGATCGGAAGCTCGATCGAACCGCCGAGGCGAGCACCGCCTCCTCCGTGTAGGCCCCGATCGCGACAGCGGCGACCGGGCATCCTGCCCGGCACTCCGACGCGACGATCGATCGCCGGAAGAACGCGAGGAAGTGAGTGAGCACGCCGGCCGGGTCCCGGGCCCGGCACGTGCGCTGATAGGCGAGCACCTGGGCGGCCGTCCACGCGACCGCGTCCTCGACGAGCTGGCGTTTCCCCGCCGGGAAGTAGTAGTAGATCGAGCCCCGCGGGGCGCGGCTCGAGGCGAGGACGTCCGAGAACGAAGTCGCGTCGACCCCGCGCGATCCGATGAGGACGGCGGCGCTCGCGACCATCCGCTCGCGGCCGGGCGGCCCGGGGCGTCGTTTCGCACCGGCCCGAGCCGTCCCCATCGATCCCTCCGAGTATCAGAGATTATATGATGCTCGTCATAATGCGAGGTTCGAAGACCCATGCCGATGATCGACGTCTACGCAACGGCCGGCACGTTCCCGAACCCGCATGCGCTCGCCCGCGACCTCGCGGCCGCGGTGATGAAGTGGGAGAAGGTCCCCCCGATCCCGCTCTTCCAGAAGAACACCGCCGCGTTCGTCCACGATCTGCCGGCGGGTGCGATCGCGAACGTGGACGGGGACTCGAACTACGTCCGCGTGCAGGTGCTCACCCCCGTCGGCGTCCTGAACCGCGAGAAGCAGCTCGGGGTCGTCCAGGAGTTGACCGACATCGTCGCGACGGCGGCCCACGACCCCTCCCTCGCCCAGCGGACGTGGGTGCTGATTTACGAATCGCCCGAGGGCGGATGGGGCATCAACGGCCACGCTAATACAGGCGCGGACATTGCCCAAGCCGCTCGAGCCCAGCTGGTGGCGATGGCGGGAAAATCCGGCGGCAGTGCCTGAGCGGGTAGCGAAATCGATGCAGTCGAAGCCGACGGTGGTCCTGGTGCACGGAGCGTGGGCGGACGGGTCGTCGTGGTCGAAGGTCATCCCGATCCTCCAGCAGCGAGGGTTCGGTGTCGTGGCGGCCCAGCTGCCCCTGACCTCGATCGACGAGGACGTCGCCGCGACGCGGAAACTGCTCGCGACCCAGACAGGCCCGGTGGTCCTCGTCGGCCATTCGTACGGCGGCGCCGTGATCACGAACGCCGCGAACGGGGTCTCGAACGTCAAGGCGCTCGTCTACATCGCAGCGTTCGCGCTCGACCAGGGCGAGAGCCTCGACGCGTTGAGCAAGCTCGGCCCGGCCCCCGCCGGCGCCGCCCAGGTCCGGCCCGACTCGAACGGCTTCCTCTGGATCGATCGCGCCGGTTTTGCGAAGGCGTTCGCCGCCGACGTCGACCCGGCGGAAGCGAGCGTCATGGCGGCGGTCCAGGGGCCCCTGAGCCTGAAATCGTTCGCCGGCCCGAGCGGCGCGCCGGCCTGGAAGCATCTTCCCTCGTGGTACCTGGTCGCGTCGAACGACCAGATGATCCCCCCCGACGCGGAGCAGTTCATGGCGAAGCGGATCGGGGCGAAGGTTCGGAGCGTCCCGTCGAGCCACGCGGCGATGGTCTCCCATCCCACCGAGGTGGCCGACCTCATCGCGGAAGCAGCGGCTTCGATCGGGCCCTGAATCGGCCCGGGAACCGCCCTTCCGCGCCGAGGCGTCCCGCTCGGATCGAACGATGAAGGCCGCGCGCTTCCGCCGCTTTGGAGGCCCCGAGGTCCTGGAGATCGCCGATCTGCCGGATCCTCACCCCGGGCCCGGCCAGATCCGGATCGCGGTGCACGCCGCCGGTGTCAATCCCACCGACTGGAAGTTCCGTCAAGGATTGATGGGCGGGGACCTTCCCCAGACGACCGGCCGGGAGGTGGCGGGCGTGGTCAACGAGGTCGGCCGCGACGCGGCCCACGTCCGCGTCGGTGATCGCGTCTTCGGATTCTCCGACGACGGCGCCGGGGCCGCCGAGTTCGCGCTGGCCACCTACTTCGCCCCGATCCCGCGCTCGCTCGGCTTCGTCGAGGCGGCGGGACTGCCGGTCGTCGTCGAGACCGCCACGCGGAGCCTGGACGCGCTCGGCGTCCGGGCGGGGAGCACGCTGCTCGTCAGCGGGGCGGCCGGAGGGATCGGCAGCGCCGCGGTCCAGCTCGCCCTCGCGCGCGGCGCCCGGGTGATCGGGACCGCGAGTCCCCCCAATCAGGAGTACCTTCATTCCCTGGGGGCCGATCCCACCGTCTATGGCGAGGGCTTGGTCGCGCGCGTCCGCGCTCTCGCGCCCGACGGGATCGACCTGGCCCTGGACGTCGCAGGGAGTGGCGTCCTCCCCGAACTGATCGAGCTGACCGGCGGCGCGGAGCACGTCGTGACGATCGCCGACTACGCCGGCGCGAAGCAGCACGGGGTGAGGTTCAGCACCGGTTCCGACGGCCGGGCCGTGCACGCGATCGGGCAGATCGGCACCCTGATCGAGTCCGGGCAATTCTCGCTGCCCATCGCGCAGACCTTCCCGCTCGCGCAGATCGCCGAGGCGCACCGCGTCAGCGAGGGGGGTCACGTGCGCGGGAAGCTCGTGTTGCTCGTCCGGCCCTAGCCGGGGGGACCCGGCGCTGCCCCCGAGAGGTGGGCGGAAAGGGTTGGCGTCCGGACTCGCCGACCTTCGTCCCGGTCAGGTGAAGACGTACATCGTGGTCCCCGTCCCCGCACCGGTCCCGCCCACGTAGACGTCGTCGTTGTACGGATCGTAGGTCGCGTCCACCGGATAGGCCGAGGAGGACGTCTTGTAATTCTTCAGGATCGAGAACGTCGCGACGGTCGACACCTTTCCGGTGTAGAGGTTCGTGATGTACAGCTGGAGGGTCGCTTGGTCGAACCCGATCCCGTCCGGCGTCTCGAATCCCGAGATCGTATCGACGAGGTAGCACGGTCCGCCGGCTCCGTTGAGGACGGACACGTTGTCGCTGTAAGTGTTCGCGACGTAGGCGTAGTCGTTGGCGGGATCGAAGGCGATCCCGGCCGGATCCGTCCCGACCGACACGTTGCCGAGGTAGGTCGCGTAGACGGCATCGATGCAGGTCACGGTGTCGGCGTACTGATTGGACACGAGGATCTCGGACCAATAGGGATCGTACGCGACCTCGAAGGGATCGACCCCGACGGTCTGGGTGAACGCGATCTCGGTCCCCACGATCCAGATGATGTCATCCGACCCGCTGTTGGCCACGACCATCGCGCCGTCGCCGGGGTTGTACGCGATCCCGTACGCGTCCTCGAGCAAGCCGCTCGTGATCGTGTGCTTGAGGCTCGTCCCCGAGATCAGATAGACGTGGTCCACGTTCTGGTCCGTCACGTAGACGTAGTTGTCCTGGGGGTCGAACGCCGCGGCGCCCGGAATGCTATCGGACGGGAGGGATACCACGCCCACGAGGGCATTCGAGGGGCTGAAGACCTGCACCTGGGCTGCGCCCGACTCGGGCACGTAGAGGTCGTGGTCGACGGGATCGTAGGCGGCCCGGTTCGGGCCCGCGCCGACCGTGAAATGCGTCGTCTTCTTGGCGAGCGCCGTCGCACTGGGGGGGTGGGCGCCCGACGCCGCCGACAGTCCCGAGGACAGCATCATCACTACCGCGACGACCACGGCGACGCCCGCGATTACCGCGAGTCGTCGGGCGGCCGCGCCTCTCGGTCTCTGGGTCTCCATCTTCGTTCCTTCCCGGCACCCCCGGTGGGGGCGTAGCGGGGCGAATCCGGTCCGGTGATAAAGAGCAGCCGAAAGGTGTCGATTCGGAGGCCGCCCTCGGCCTCGGCCGGGACAAGAATCTCAGGTCGAGCCCGGCCCCTGGAGGGCCTTCAGCAGCGGAAGGAACTCATACTGTCCCACGTGGAGCTTTCCGTTGACGAAGAACGTGGGGACATCCCCGACCCCCGCCTCCGTCGCGCTCTCGATATCGTCGTCGACGCGCCGCGCGGCCTCTCTCGAGGAGAGGTCCCGATCGAAGTCCTCCTTCTCGATCGGGAGCGCGAGGGCGATCTCCCGGATGAGCTTCTCCGAGAGCTCGTCCTGGTGCTCGAACAGCCGGTCGTGCATCAGCCAGAACTTGCCCTGCAGACCGGCCGCCTCCGCCGCATCCGCGGCGGGTCGGGACAGGGGGTGTACGCCCGGCTGGGGGAAGTTGCGGAACACGACGCAGAGGTCGTCCCCGAGCTCGCGGACGAGCTCGTTCACGGCCCCCACGACGTCGCGGCAATGGGGCGACGTGTAGCTTCCGTACTCGACGAGCGAGTACCGGGCCGACGGGGGTCCCCGGCAATTGTCGCGCGATTCGATGGGCAGGACCAGTTCGGGTAGCTCCTCGTTCTCGTCCATCGTTCGTCGGGCCGGGGGAGCCGGGGCGGGACTTCCCTCTTTCGGAAGCCGCTCCGCGGAAAGAACGGCCCGGAGCACATCCTCCGACCGGGGCCGCCCGGCGGAGGAAGGGGTTGGTCGGGCCTCCTCCGGTGAAGGAGGCGACGCGCATCCCGATCAGCTGAGGACGTACATCACGGTCCCTTGGTTGGCCCCGTAGCCGCCCACGTAGACATCGTCGTTGTAGGCGTCATAGGTCGCATCCACCGGATCCGCGTTCTTCGACGTCGTGTAGTTCTTCACGATCGAGGTCGACGTGACGACGGAGACCTTCCCGTTCCCGACGTTCGTGATGTACATCTGCAGGGACGCCTGATCGAATGTTACTCCGTCCGGGTAGTCGAAGCCGGAGATCGTGGTATCGAGCGTGCAGCCCCCGTTGAACCCGTTGATCACCGACACGTTGCCGGTGAGGAAGTTCTCGACGTAGTCGTACTCCGTGGAGGGGTCGAAGGCGATCCCCGTCGGGCCGGTGCCCACGGCCACGGTCCCGACCAGGTCCCCGGTGACCGCGGAAAAACACGTCACGGTACCGCTGACGTAATTGGTGACCAGCACCTCGGACCAGTACGGATCGTACGCGACGTCGAACGGATCCAGCCCCACGCTGATCGCGGCGATGATCGTGGTCCCGGAGATCCACAGGGTGTTCGCCTCGTTCGAGTTCGCCACGACCATCACCCCGTCGCCGGGGTCGTAGGCGAGCCCGTAGGCTCCGTCGATCACCTTGTTCTTGATCGTGTGCTTCAGCGTCGTCCCCGAAATGAGGTAGATGTGGTCCAGGGATTCGTCGGTCACGTAGACGTAGTCGTCCTGGGGGTCGAACGCCGCCGCGCCCGGGTGGGACCCCGCGATCGACACGGTCCCGACCAAGGTGTTCGTCGGGCTGAAGACCTGGACCTGCGACGCGTTGGTCTCGGGCACGTACAGGTCGTGGTCGACCGGGTCGTACGCCGCGCGATTCGGTCCCTCCCCGACCGTGAAGTGCGTCGTCGACTCCTTCGCGAGACCCGTCGCCCCGCCCGCGTTCGACTCGAGTTCGCCGGTCCCGATCGTGGCGGGCCCGGCGCTCGCCGCCGCGGCGGATAGCCCCGTCGAGAAGACCATCACCGCGGTGATCGCCAGCGCGACGCACGCGACCCCGACCCACGGCCGCCTCGCGGCCGCTTTCACCCCTGACATCTCTGTCATTTCCTTCTCCCATCGACCCCCTCGCGAGGGGTTTCCACCGGGCAGGGCCGCCCGCCTTAAGGAACGCTCGAAACCCGCCGGTTCGGTTCGGCCCACCGGTGGCACGGAGGGGAATGGCGACGGGGGTTTCCGCACGCCCCCCAGATTCCGAACTGCGACCCGGTGGTCCCCCCCGGAGCGGTCGGTCGACCCGCCCGAGGACATGACCTCTCGTCGCGGCCGCGCTACGCGAAATGAAACCGGGTGCCCGCGCTCGACTCGAGGTCGGCGGGCATCCGCCGCCCCAGTTCCTGGCGTGCCTTCCAGCCGGTGCAGTGCCCCGGGACGACGTAGTCCGGGCGGAGCCGTTCCAGTTCGGACATCGTCGGCCCGATGATCGGCTCGAACGCCGACCCGCTGAGGTGGAATCCGCCGAGCACGGCGTGGACCCGGTCGACGCCGGTCGATCGGCGGGCGCTCCGCACGATGTTGACGAGACCGGCGTGGCCGCAGCCCGAGAGCACGACCAGCCCTTTCCCCTTCACGTCGCAGGCCAGGTACTGGTCGTCCCAGACCATGCGGTCGGGCTCCCAGCCGCTCGATCCTTGCGCCCACTGGAGCGGGAAGCCCTTCTCGAACTCCGTCGCGCGCTCGACGCGGCCCGAGACCAGGGCGGAATCCCCGAACAGCAGCGAGGGCCCCTCCCGCTCCAGGATCTCGACATCCGCCGCGGCCAGCATCGCCCGGTCCGGCGGCGGCAGCCGGATCTCGGCACCGGTGGGAAAGACGATCTTCCGGGTCCGCCACGCGTCGGGGTGAACGATCAACGGTAGGCGCTTCCGCCCGACCCCCCGCAGGAGGCCCTCGAGCCCCCCGTGATGGTCGCCATGGCCATGCGACAGGACGACCGACGCGACGTCGCGCAGCGAGATCCCGAGGACCCCGAGGTTGTGGGAGAGCGTGTCGCTCGTCAGCCCGGCGTCGTAGATGATTCGGGTCTCGGCTCCGCCGGCCCGGAGCGTGACGAGGGCGGAGAAGCCGTGCTCGGCGCGCAATTTGGGGCCTCGCACCCAATCCTCGCCTCTCGGAGCGCGCACTGCGTGGGCCTCGCTGTCCAGGAAGAGATCGATCGAGTTGTCGACGAGGATCGTCACGTCGACGGAATCGACCGATCGGAGCTGGATCGTGCCGGGGACCGTGTCCATCGGGAGTCAGATCCTCCGAGACGCCAGGGTCCCGAGGCGCGGCGTCCCCAAATGGATTCGGGTGCGGGGTGAGGGTGTCGCCGAAATGTTCGAACCGCTTCAGCGTCACCCGTTACGGTTCCGGCGGCCGGCCGGGGACCATCCGAGTGGATCGGTCTCTCCACTCGGTTCGGCAGCCGACTCTATATACAATTCGCGTATTCATGTATACGATGACCACGGTACGCCTGACCCCGGCGCAGAAGCGCCGCCTGCACGAGGCCAAGCTGCTCCTCGAAGGAGTCGAGGGTCGCAAGCTTTCCCACGGCGAGGCAATCGCCGCGATGGCGGAGTTCGCCACCCGCCACCGAGAGGTGCTGGTGGAGCGACCGTCCGATGCTTTCGCCGAGATCGAAGGTGACCCCCTGCTCGACCTCTCCCTGATGTTCAACATGGGCCGCACGGACGCGCGCAGCATTGACCGACTGCTCTACGGGCAGCACTGAGCCGTGGAGCACTACTTCGCCGACTCGTCCTTCCTCATCGCTCGTTTCAACCCCCAGGACACTCATCACCGGGCGGCCCTCTCGATCATCGAGCGGGGAGGGGCGGTCGAGCAAGGTCCCTCACGATGGATATTCAGCGACTACGTCTTCGACGAGACCGTGACCACGGTGCTCGGCCTCACGCGGCGTTGGGACGCGGCCCGAAAAGTCGGCGAAGCCCTGCGAAGCTCTCGACTGCTCCGGATGACCCGAGTGGACGAGTCGTGCTTTGAGGCGGCCTGGGAGCTATTTTGCCGTCGACCCGACAAACATTGGTCGTTCACGGACTGCACCTCCTTCGTCCTCATGGAACGGATCGGCATCCGGAAAGCCCTGACGTTCGATCGAAACTTCCGAGAAGCAGGTTTTGCCGTGCTACCGTGACCGAATCAAGAGTTCGATCGGGCAAGCGGATCTCCGTGCGGGTCACGGATCCGGAACTGGACGCTCTGGAAGACGTTCTCACCGTATGGCTCCTCTGCGATCATCACGTGCTCCGGAGCGAAAAGGCGGGCCCCGTCCAAATCGCCGGGTGGCAGTACGGTTGCAAGAAGTGCTACGCGATGCTTCAACGGCGGAACCGGAGGGCGCTACAGCTGTGGTCGAAGCTCGTCCGACAGTACGACAGTGCCTCGATGACGAACGCGCGCTCCCGGAAGCACGTGGCGGAGCCCTCGAGCCTGAGTGAGATTCTTGGAAAACTTGGACCTTCCCGGGAGGCCGGAACAACGCTTCAACGGAAGGTGCGGCGCGAATGGGCCCCTCGCCCCGATCGACGTTGACGGATCCGTTTCGAGTCGGAACCCCCTCCGACTCACCGTCGCGACAACTGCTAGGATCCGTCCGCGTCCAACGGTCTCCGATGGGAAATCAGATTCGCCGAGGTTCAAACCCCTGTGCGGGGAGAGGGATTTGAACCCACGAACCCCTACGGGACCAGACCCTGAATCTGGCGCCTTTGGCCAAGCTTGGCAATCCCCGCGCGTGGGCGCGCTAGACCTCGACCCATATCAGGGTTAGGTCGGAATCCCACCGGTGAGCTAGTCCCTCGACCACCCCTCTAACGGCACTATCGAGCGGAGGGCGGTCCGAGGTTCCGTCGCGCACAGGTGCGCTTTGCGACTTATCGACCGGAAGTCGATTCGCGTCGCGGGTCACGACCCATGTCAGCGCTTCGACCATCCCCCCGAACCGCCGGCCCCCGACCACCCGATCGAAACCTTCTCCCGGGCCGCTCCCGGCGACCGCCACGACGGGCAGCGCACGTCGTCGGGGGTGCGCTCCTTCTCCTCGTCGCATCCGTTCTCGCGGTTTCGCCCCTATCCTCGACCCTCCTCGGCGGATACGATGTATCCGCTCCCAGCTCGCACGCGCCGTTGACCGCCGCGTCGGTGCCGACCAGGGTCGACTGGGCCGGGTATCAGGGAAACGACACCATTTACGCGACGCAATGGACCGGCCCGCAACTCCTGCCGAACGAGAGCGCTTCGGCCATTCAATATTCGAACTGCCAGTCGGGAGGCATCTTCCCGACGTACAACAACTCCGTCACCGCCAGCATCGAGACGGGGGCCTCGTCGGTCGCGCAGGCGGAATCGACGGGTGCCGCGAGCTACTACTACTTCAGTGACGGGCACTTCTACGCGTACACGATCGTCGGCGCGTCGGGGATGGGCCAGATCCTACCGTACACTATCACCTCCAACGCGGCGTGGGTCGGGGCGGTTCTCGCGCAGGTCGCCGCATCGGGGCTGCCGACCGGAGCCTCGGATCGCGCCACGACCGGCATTCAGGGCCAGGACCTCCTCGGCTACAACGTCACGCCGGGAACGGTCGTAGCGGAGCCGTCGGGGTTCGACCCAGAAGAGTCGGTCCTGGTCCCCGCGGTCGAGGGCGCGCTCGACATCGCCTCCATCTACCAGCCCGAGATTGCCCCGTTCGCTCTGCCCATCAGCCTCGGACTCGAGTGGCTCGGGTGGGCGGGCCTGCTGGACAGCACCCCGGCGCCGGGCGTCTCCGATGTGAGCAACACTACGTTCTACGGGAACGGTTACGTCGACTACTGGTCCCAGGTCACGGGCGGAGTGCAACCGACCGGCCTCTCCCCGTCGCAGTACGGCTATAATCTCTACTCCGAGGACATCGAGAACCTGGTCAACATCCCTGTCAAGGGGCTCGCGAAAGTGACCGCCGGCAACGAGACGATCACCACGACCAACCAGTTGTGGGGAGGCGGGGGGTATTGCAACGGGGCGAGCGCGTCGATCTCGACGCGCATCGATCCCGCCGTCGCGATCAACGGCAACGTGAGCGAGTATCCCGGCGGACCGGTGCCCAACTACGCGACCGTCACGCTCGTGCAGACCTGCCCCGACGGGACCACGATCGACTTCGACGTATCGGCGGCCAACGGCCACTGGCTGTTCTTTGGCAAGCCGGGATGCGACTACAGCGCGTCCGCGTACGGCAACGTACCGACCCAATCCAGCTTCTTCACGACGTCGCCCGTCAACATCTCGGAGCTGACGACGTCCGCCGCGAAAGGCAACGTGACACCGGCGGTCAACCTCAGTCTGGGATACCCGGTGGTTTTCACGGAGACCGGGGTGCCGAGCGGAGACTCCTGGAGCGTGACCGTCAACGGCACGGAGATCAGCACGAGCTCCTCCTCGATAACGTTCGTCGAGCCGAACGGGAGTTACGCGTTCAGCGTGGGCTCGATTTCCGGTTACAGCGTCTCGCCGAGCAGCGGGACCGTGATCGTCAGCGGAGGAAGCGTCAGCAAGTCGATCACCTTCACCAAGAACTCCGGGTCGTTCACCGCCAAGTTCACCGAATCCGGCCTCCCATCGGGGCACTATTGGGAGGTGGACATCGGGGACAACGACTACTCCGGCGACAGTACCTCCATCAGCTTCTCCCTCACAACGGGTACCTACACGTACACCATTCCGTCCCTCGCCGCGGGGAACTGTGAGAGCTACGTCGCGAAGCCGGACGAGGGCCAGATATCGAACTCTGCGCCGGACGTGAGCGTCACATTCAGCCTCGAAGTGACGGGCGATTGCCCGGCACCGAACGGCGCTCCCGTCCACGCGCCGACGGTCTTGCCGCCCGGGCCGGCGCCTCCCCCGCTCGCGCGCCGGCCCTAGCCCCCTCCGGATCCGCGATCCCGGCGGGAGGATCTCCGTATCCACCGGTTCGCGCCGTGGAGTGGGGCGAGGGCGCCGCGATGCTAACCGCGCGCGCTACCGTCCGATCGAACGTCGTCCGCGCGGCGTGAGGAGGTAGACCTTCTGCGTGCGCGGGGCCCCCTCCACCCGGCGCCGCACCTCGACCAGCATACCCCGATCGACGAGCCGATGCAGGGTCCGCACGATGCTCTCCCGGGGGAGCCCCAGCTCATGGGCCACTCCCGCCTGCGTGAAGGACGGCGGCACGACCTCCGCGTCCAGCGCTCCCCCCGCGATCGCCCCGACCCGGTCGAAGGTGGCGAGCGTCCGGTGCGCGACGCTTCCCGACGGTACGAGCCGGGGAGAAACCGCCGGTGGCCCCCTGCCCCGCCCGGTCGCGGGGTCGGCCCGGCCGGGACGCGCGCGGAGAAGGCTCTCGAGCCGTCCGGTCCGATGCGTCCGGGCCGCCTCGACGCGCGCCCGTCGTTCCCACGCAGCGGCGGCCTCGGGCCGTCCGGCGCGTCGCTCGAGACGCGCGAGGGCGGCGAGGAGCTCCAATCGGACGAACCGAAGGGTCGGCTCGCTCGTCCGAGCGAGTGACCGCCGCAGCAGTCGGCGCGCCGCGGGGACGTTCCCGCGCCGCTCGATGACGAGCGCCTTCACCTGGTTCACCTGAAGCACGGTCCACTCGAAGCTGTGGCGGCTCTGCGTCTCGGCCTGGCGGACTTGGTCCTCGGCGTCATCGAGGCGCCCCTGCTCGACCAGGATATCCGCGAGCCCCGTCCGCGCGACGACGGCGAACGCTTCGCTGTGCGGGGCGGTCTCGAGGAGGGGGAGGGCCCGCCGGTAGTACGGCTCGGCCTCGTTCGGCCGGCCGTCGGCGAGTTCGCACTCGCCGAGGCAGGCCAGCGCGGAACCCTCCGCGCCCGTCAGCCCCCACCGACGGGCGAGCCGGAGCTCCTCGCCGTAGGCGTCCCGGGCGCGGGAGAAATCCCCGAGCATGACGTGGGAGGCCCCAACGTTGTGCCAGATCCTCGTCGCGCGGGGGATTGCCCCGAGCTCGGTACAGCGCCGTGCGACGGCGGCGGCGATCCGCGCGGCCCTCCGAAGGTTCCCCCGGTGGTGCTGGATCGCGGCCTGAACCTCGATGAGACCGAGCGCGGTCGCCGAGCCGCCGAGGCCCGCGCGACGGGCGATCCGTTGACCGGCCCGAACCCAGCGCCCGGCCTCGGCGAGTCGGTCCGAGTGGAGGCAGATGGTCACCCATGCCCGGACGAGGAGCATGCGCTCGAACGCGGCGCCCTGGTCTCGGAGATGATCGATCCGTTTGCGGAGGATCGAGCGGGCCGCGTCGAACTCTCCCCGGGCGAGGTGGAGCGCCACCTCGCAGTGCTCGAGCGCCAGCCGCGCCTCGGGATGCGGTCGACCGGTCGGGCCGAGTAGATGCTCTCGCAGGCGCTCCAGCCGTCGCGCCGCGAGTGGGCGATCCACGAACAGGAGGTCGTAGATGTACCAGGCCTCCACGATCGAGCGGTCCGGCTCGGGCGGCGAGAGGTCCAGGTAACGCAGGCAGAGCGGTGCGATCTCAAGGGGGGAGTCGGGGCGGAGCGCTCGGAGGGTCCGCAGGAGGCTCGCCCGGAAGTTCTGGTGCCCCCGAGCGCCGCCTCCCTCCACGGCCTGCTTCCACGAGAGGAGCTGCTCGAGTGACCCGTACTCGTGTTGGTGGATCGACCGCGCGATCAGTCGATCCACGATCGCTCGACCGGCCGTGGGTTGGTCGGACTCGGAGTAGAACCGCGCCAGAGCCGCGAGGTCGTCGGGGTGGCGCACGCTCCACACCTGGGCCAGCTGCGCCGCGAAGCGTCGCCGCTGGGCCGGGGAAACCAGTTCGACGGCGACGCGTCGAAGGAGCGGGTGGCGGAACGTGTACGCGCCGGGATCGAGGTCGCCACGCCGGAGGGGCCATTTCCCGAGGGATCCGTGGTCGAGTTCCCACCGCAGGGGCCCCGCTCGCCGACCCAGCGCGACGGCCAGATCCTCGACCCGGAACGCCACGCCGACGGCCGCGGCCACGGCCAAGAGTTTCCGATCATCACTCGGCAGTTGCTCCAGCCGGACCCGTATCGCATCTTCCAGGGTTCCCGGGAGTTCCGGCAGCCCCCGCGCGCCGACTCCGAGCCGACGCTCGTCGTCCGCGGGACCGCGGAGAGATCGGCTCTCGGCGGCGATGTTCGTGGCGAGCTCGCGGAGGAAGTACGGATTCCCGTCGGCGACCCTCGTGAGCGAGGCGAGCTGCGCGACCGACCATCGTCGAGCCGGTCGCAGGTCCCGGAGCACCTCCGTGACGAGGCGTACGGCCGCGTCCTCGCCGAGCCCCCCCAGTTCGAGGTCGTGGAGGCGGCCCGCGATCCGCAGTTCCTCCGTGACCTCTGCTAGGAGGCGGGCTCGAGGGGGATAAGGGGTCGACGGCTCGCTCCGCCCGGTGACGACGACCATGATGCGACGCGTGGCGATCTGACGTCCGAGCAGGCGGAGAAATCGGATCGAATACGTGTCGGAACGATGGAGGTCGTCGATGAGGATCAGGAGCGGGGAAACGGTCGAGGCGACCTCGAGAGCGTCGAGGATTTCCAGCGCGGTCAGGTCCGGCGAGCGGCCGCCCCGACGGGGCCTCCGCCCACGCCGCGCCTCGGACGTCGACTCGCCTCGGTGCGGCCCTACCGTCGCGTCGATCCAGGGCGCGAGCAATCCCATCCAGGGAAGAAGGGGGTCCTGGCCCTCCCAGCTCGAGAGTCGTTCGTAGACCCGAAAGCCGCCCTGTCGACCTACCGCAGCGAGTTCCCCGAGGAGCCGGGTTTTTCCTATGCCCGGTGCGCCGGTGACGACCCATAGGGATCCCAGCCCTCGGAGCGTTCGCTGCAGCCCCCGGCGGAGCGCCACCAGCTCGGCCGTGCGTCCAACGAATGGAGGCTCGATCTCGGGGCGCGCACGGGCGTGCCGCTCCAGCGCTAAGCGCTCGAGGGCTCGCCTCGGCCCCTCCGGACGGGCATCCTCAGTCTCCCGGCTCGGGCGATCGGTGCGAACGGAAGCGGAAATCGACACGAAGATCGCCCGCCCTCGAGAGTCAGGACCCAATCGTCTTGGCTCTTCCTCCCCGATGGATTCGCGGTCGGCCGAACAAGGGACGGAGCGTGGACAGCCGCTTGCGGTCCGACCGCGGCCGGCTCTATCCGTCGCCCGACGGCACGGTCGATTTGATCTGGGCCCGGACGGGCGCGAATAGCTCGGCTGCGTCCGGGACGGGGACCGGTGCGTGGACCGGCGAATCGTCTCACGCGGTGGCGGCGGGGTCTCGAACGGGCGTACGTGCCCTCTCGGAGGCGAGAACGTCCAGCGCTTCGCGGACCGAGGCCTTCTCGTGGACGATCGCTCGGAGCGCCTTCAGCATCGCCACGGGGTGGTCGGACTGCCAGATGTTGCGGCCCATGTCGATCCCGTGGGCGCCCTGGTCGATCGCGTTGCGCGCGAGCTCGAGCGCGGCCCGGTCGCTGTCGAGCTTCGGTCCGCCGGCGACGACGAGGGGCACCGGGCAACCTTCGACGACCCTCGAGAAGTCCTCGCAGTAGTACGTCTTGACGATGTGCGCCCCGAGTTCCGCGGAGACCCGACAGGCGAGGGCGAGGTAGCGGGCGTCCCGCTTCTCGAGCTCCTTGCCCACCGCCGTGATTGCCATCACCGGGATGCCGTACTCCTCACCCTCGTTCACGAGGCCGGCGAGGTGGGTCAACGACTCGTGCTCGTGGGGGGCCCCGACGAAGACGCTCAGCGCGACCGCGCTGACGTTGAGGCGCGCCGCCTCGATCATCGAGGTCGTGATCGCCTCGTGGGAGAGGTCCTCCTGGAGGATCGTCGCGCCGCCCGAGACCCGCAGGACGATCGGGATCGTGGCGCTCGGATCGACGCATTTGCGCAGGATCCCCCGCGTCAGGGCGAGCGCGTCCGCGTGCGGCAGGAGCGGGGTGATCGTCGCGCGGGCGTTCTCGAGGTGGTGCGTGGGACCCATGAAGTAGCCGTGGTCGACCGCGAGCATCAGCGAGTTCGTGCTCGTCGGCGAGAACATCCGGGCGAGACGGTTCTCGAGGCCCCAGCTCATGCGCGTCCCTCGACCGGCCACGCCCGGTCGCGCGTATTAGGCGTTCGGGGCGGGGCGGCGGGCCGGGGCGCCGTCCGGAGCGCCGTCGGCCGGTTCCGGCGTGCGCTTGGTCACCGGCACGCGCCGCTCCTCCTTGACCCGGTTGAGCACGACCTGCGTGTTCGTCCGCTCGATGTGCGGGTCCTGGAGCGCGTGCTTGACGAACCGGTCCAGGTCCCGTCGGTCGCGGAACCGTCCGATCATGAGGGCGTCGATGTCGCCCGTGACGTCGTAGATCGCGTACGCCCGCGGGTCGCGGGCGAGCCGCTCCTCGACCTCGCGGAGGCGGCCCTTCGAGATCCGGATCCCGATCGCCGCCCAGAGGTCGAAGCCGAGCTGCTCGTCGTCGAGGACGGGGATGTACCCCCGCACGATCCCCTGCGCCTCCATCCGTGCGACGCGCGTGCTCACGGTCGTCGGGGAGATCTTGAGCCGGTGGGCGATCTCGCGGTGGCTCAAGCGGGCGTCGGTGTTGAGCTCCTCGAGGATCGTACGGTCGACCTCGTCGAGCGTGGACGTTCGGCGCATAATCCCACAACTCTCCACTCGGAGTTAAACATGCCTGAACCAAAGCTGGACGAACGTCCAATAATCCCGCGCGAGGATTGATGTAGCGGGCGGCGCTCGGACGCGCGAGGGTGGACGGGTGCCGGCGAAAAGGACCGCGAAGTCGGACGACGGAGCGAGCGCGATGCTGGACCAGCTGAAGGCCGACAAGATCCGCTGGGTCCAGCTGTTCTACACCGACGTCTTCGGTGGGTACAACTTCGTCTCGATCCCCCTCTCCGCGCTCGAGGCGGAGATGTTCACGGGCGGGGTCCCGAAGTTGGACGGCTCGTCCGTCCGGGGCTTCCGCGAGATCTTCGAGTCCGACATGCTGCTCATCCCGGACGCGCGCACCCTCGCCCGGATCCCGTGGAACCCCGAGTCCGGGGGGACGGTGCGGTTCATCTGCGACGTCCGCCTCGGCGGCGCGACCGAGCCGTACGAGCACGATCCGCGCGGCGTGGCCCGGAAGACCGAGAAGGTGCTCGCCGACGCGGGATACGACCGGTCCTACTGGGGCCCCGAGATCGAGTTCTTCGTCTTCGACTCGGTCGAGATGATCCCGTCGTACCAGGGCGTCCGCGACGCCTGGGGCGGCGCGGGCTACCTCCTCCGCCACGGCGAGGCGCCGTGGCAGGGTGGCCCGATCCAGCCGACGGTCCGCTTCAAGGAGGGCTACCACCGCGCCCCGCCGAACGACACGCTCGTCGGGATGCGCGACGAGATGTGCAACATCCTCGTCGACGACTTCCACCTCACGCTCGACGCGCACCACCACGAGGTCGCGACCGCGAGCCAGTCGGAGATCAACGTCCGCTTCGACGAGCTCGTCCTCATGGCCGACCACATCCAGGACGTCCGCTACGTCATTCGCAACGTCGCGGCGAAGCACGGGAAGGTCGGGGTCCTGATGCCGAAGCCGCTCTACGGTGACAACGGCATCGGGATGCACACGAACCAGTCGCTCTGGACGAAGGGCGTGAACACGTTCTACGACGAGCGGGACAAGTACGCCGAGGTCAGCCAGACGTGCCGGTACTACATCGGCGGTCTCCTCGAGCACGCGCGCGCGCTCTGCGCGATCACGAACCCGATCACGAACTCCTACCGGCGGCTCGTGCCCGGCTACGAGGCGCCGGTCTTCATCGCGTGGAGCAAGGCGAACCGCTCGGCGAACGTCCGCATCCCGTTCTACCACCGCGGCCGGCCCGCCGCGAAGCGCATCGAGTACCGCACGCCGGACTCCTCGGCGAACATCTACCTCACCGAGGCGGCCCTCGCGCTCGCCGGCCTCGACGGGATCCGCCGCAAGATCGAGCCGCCCGCCCCCGTCGACGAGAACATCTACAAGCTCTCGCCCACGAAGCGCCGCCAGCTCGAGATCCGCGAGCTCCCGGGCTCCCTCGGCGAGGCGCTCGACTGCCTCGAGTCCGACCGCGACTTCCTGAAGCCCGCGTTCCCCGCATCGCTCCTCGACACGTACGTCGAGCTGAAGCGCGAGGAGCAGCTCGAGCTCAACCTGCGGCCGCATCCGTACGAGTTCTACCGGTACCTCGACGTCTAGGTCGCCCCCGACCCAACCCTTTCAACCCGCCCGGCGTGCCCCGCGTCGAGCGATGGCCGACACCCGACTCTGGCACAACGGCCGGGTATTCACCGGCGATCGGTACGCGGAGGCGATCCTTGTCGACGCTGGCCGCGTCGTCGCGGTCGGAAGCCACCGCGAGGTTCACCGGGACGCGCCGACCGGCACGGACTCGGTCGACCTGGGCGGCCACCTCGTGATCCCGGGGCTGATCGACGCCCACATCCACCTGGGCCGTGTGACGCTGGCCCGCGAGTCGCTCGATGTGAGCGCCGCGACCACGATCCCCGAGCTCGTCGACCTCGCCCGGGCGTGGGCCGGCGAGCATCCGCAGGGGACGGTCGTCGCGTACGGCTGGCGCGCGGGCCAGTTCCCCGGCGAGGCCGAACCCCGGTCGGCCGACCTCGATCGCGCGGTCGAGGGGCGGGGGTTCGTGCTCTACCACGCGAGCGGGCACGCGGCCGTCGTGAACCGCCCCGCGCTCGAGGCGATGGGGATCGGCCGGACCACCGTCGAGCCGATCGGGGGTCGCATCGGACGCGCGACGAACGGCGAGCCGGACGGAGCGCTCTATGAGTCGGCGCTGCGACCGGTCGAGCAGCTCCTGTCCGAAACGGTCGTGCTGGAGCCGACGGCGCTCGGTGCGACGCTGAGTCGCGCGGCGTCCCTCGGCATCACGACCGCCGCCAACATGAACGTCGGTCGGCGCGAAGCGACCACGTTCGCGGGGCTCCGGGCTCGCGGGTCGCTCCCCATTCGCGTCCGGCTCTACCTCCATCTCGACGCCATCCCGCTCGTCACCTCGCTCGGGATCGGTCGGGTGGGCTCCGACGATTTCCTCGCGATCACCGGCGTGAAGGCGTTCACGGACGGCGCCTTCGGACCCCGGACCGCCTGGCTCTCCCAGCCGTACGCCGACGATCGCGGTGAGTACGGTCTACCGGCCGGCAACGACGCCGACCTCGCCGACGCCCTTCAGGACGCGGCATCGCTCGGACTCGCTCCCGCGCTCCACGCCATCGGGGACCGGGCGATCGAACGCTCGCTCGAACTGCTCTGGGAGCTCCCCCCGACGGCGGCCCCACCCCGGATCGAGCACGCCTCGCTGACCCCGCCGGAGCTGCTCCCCCGGATCGACGAGGTCCGGCCGGCCCTCGTCGTCCAGCCGGGATTCGTCTGGAGCGACCACTGGCTCGCCGAACGGCTCGGCCGCGACCGGGCCCGATGGGCGTACGCCTTCCGCACGCTCGCGGACCGCGGGCATCTCCTCGCCGGCTCGAGCGACGCCCCGTACGACCCGATCGACCCCTGGCGCGGCGTCCAGGCGGCCGTGTGGCGGCGGGACCCCGCCGGGCGCTCCGCGAACCCGGAGACGGCCGAGGCGGTCCCCGTCGAAGAGGCCCTCGGGATGTACACGGCGAACGGAGGTCGCGCGATCGGCGAGCCGGCGCTCGGCCGCCTCGCGCCCGGCGATCCCGCGGACCTCCTCGTGCTCGACGCCTCCGATCTCGCGAGCGCCGTCCGGCGCGGGGCCGCCGGTATTCGGGAAGTGCGGGTCGCGGGCGCGGCCGTCTACCGAACTTCCGGTGATACCGCAAGCGACGGTTAAGCCGCCTCTCGGCTCCGGAGGACCGTGGGGACCCCGGCGCCCGTTCCGGCGATGCGCGAGTTCTCCCCGTCGATGCGCGTCGACGTCCTCGTCTCCGACTGGAAGGCGGCCGAGGACCCCGAGACGCCGCCCGAGACCCGGGAGCATGCGCTCTACGAGAAGGCGTGGGAGACGTATCTCGACGGCGACTACGGCTTCGGCCTCTGGTGCTGGCACGAGTGCGATCGGCTGACGAACAACCTCAACGGCAACATCCGCGAGGTCACGCGGATCCTCGGGCCCGGCCGCTACTTCGGTTTCTCGCATCGCCGGGCAGTCGCGGAGAAGGTCCCGATCGAGCGGATCTACCGGCCCCGCAAGGGCGACATGAGCACGCCCCGGACCGACGCGTTCGTCCTCGCGCACTACCAGGTGCTCTGCGTCTACCTCGCGCAAGCGCAACAGGGCGACGCGAAGGCGAAGGCGCTGCTCGAGATCGCGCTCGGCGAGCTCGAGGACCGGCGCCGGGCCGACCCGTTCCTGCGTCACTTCGAGACGTTCCGCGAGCTGATCAACCGCGGGGCCGGGATGTCAACGGTCTCCGCGCCGCCGGCCGTCTCCTCCGCCTCGACCGAGCCTCCAGTGGCGGCCACGTCCGCAGCGGCGCCGCGGAAGACGAAGAAACGCGTCAAGGCCGAGTAATCGGGGACGTCGGGATCGGTGCCCGGGCACCGATCGCCGAGAAGAGTGATCGACGAGTCGCCATCGGGTGGGTCACTCGACCGCCCCCTGACGACCGGTCCCCCGGTCCTCCACATCCACCGATTTTGGCCTCCAGATGCTCCCCATCACCAGCGCCGCTAGGGGAACCGCCGTCAAGTACAGCCAGAGGTCGGCGTAGGTTCCCGAGAGGATGGCCGGCGCGAGCGTTCGGGCGGGATTGAGCGAACTGCCGGTCCACGGGCCGATGACGTACGTCGATACGCCGACCGCCGCCGGCGGAAGCGCGAGACGCCAGCGCCGAAGCCCCTGCCCGTGGTCGGCGAGGAGGAAGACCATCCCTACGAGCAGGGCGGTGAATCCCGCCTCTCCCCCGAAGGCGGGCCCGACCGAGACTCCGCGGAGAACCGTCGAGCCCAGAAGGTCCTCCGGGCCGACGCCGAGGAGCACGGCGAAACTTCCGGCGAAGGCCCCCAGGAACTGAGCGCCCCAGTAGTCCGGCACGATCTTCCAGGAGATCCTTCGACTGACTGCGAGCGCCAGAGTCACGGCCGGATTGAGATGGGCCCCCGACATCCCGATGAAGAGGACGATTGGGACGAGGACCGCCGCGGACCACGCGAGGCCCATCGCCCACGGCGGGATGCCTCCGATGCGGGCGGCCTCCACGACCGTTCCGGTCCCGATCCCCACGAGAATCGCGGTCCCGAGGGCTTCGGCCGCGAACCGTCGTGGACGTGAGGGATTCATCCCTTCGGCAGCCCACGGACGAGCTCGGCCACCCGGGACCGGATCGTATCGCGGACCTGTCGGAAGCCGTCGTCATCGAGCCGGGCCGGGTCCGGCAGCGCCCAGTCGAGGACGGGTAGCTCACGCAGGTGCGCGGGGCAACTCGCGCTGTCGAGACAGCCCATCGTAACGCAGATCGCGGCCGAATCCATCTCCGTCTTCGTCAAACGGCGGGGCGGGTGACTCGGGAGCGCGAACCCGACTTCCGCGAGCATGGAGCGCGTGCGCGGGTGCGCGCCGGCCGCGGGTTCCGTGCCGGCCGAAGAGGCTCGCCACCCCTCTGGCGCGATCGCGTTGAAGAACGCCTTCGCCATCAGCTAACGCCCCGCGTTTTCGACGCAGATGAAGAGCACCGACCGGGACGACACCGCCCCTCACCCCTCGGGCTTGGTCGCCCGGATGGCCGCCGGGAACATCCCGCGCGCGGCCTCGCCCCCGAGCGATGCGGGCGGCGGTTCCGACGCCGTCCGGTCGACCTGCCCCTTGCGGAACCCCACCCGGCGGAGCAGACGCTTCACCGATGCGAGCTCCATCGCGCTCGAGTCACTTCAGTAACTGAAGCACACTTAAGCCGCCGCTACGTACGGACAAAGTGTCGCAGAGCCGCGAGGGCGACCTCGTTTGTCCTTGCCCGCCGGTGGGCCTGATTGATGTCGTCGGGAAGAAGTGGGCTGTCTGCGTGGTCTCGCTTCTCGGAAAGTACGGGACGGTTCGATTCGGGCCGATCCAGCGTTGTCTCTCCGGGGTCAGCCCCGCGACCCTCACCTCCACCCTGCGGGCCCTTGAACGCGCCCGACTGATCCGACGCACTCCCGCCGAGAGCGCTCGCGGTCCGGTCCGAGCCTACGCGCTCACCCCCTCCGGACAAGTCCTGTACGAGCGGCTGGAACCGCTCGCGGATTGGCTCTCCGACCGGTCCGGCTGACGGGGCCCGGCTTATCCCGACACGACGGAGGAGAACGTACCGGGCCCCCAAGGGCCCATCCGGAGTGGACCGCCGGAACCATCGTATAGGAAGCCCTCCTCGCCCGGGACCGGAATAGGGGGGCGACTGGGATGCGGGCGGTCGTGTTGGGCGGCGGGGGCCTCACCGGGCGGTGCTCGGTCCGCGACCTCGCCACCGGCGGGGTCTTCGACTCGGTCGTCGCCGCCGACCTCGACGCGGGGCTCGCCCAGTCGGCCGCGAAGGCCGCGGGCCCGCTCGCCGTCGCCGAGACGCTCGACGTCCGGGACGGGCCCGCCGTCGTCCGTCTGCTCCGGGACGCGGACGTCTGCGTGAACGCGGTCCAGTACACGTTCAACCTGGCCGTGATGGAAGCCGCGCTCGCGGCCGAGGTCCCCTACCTCGACTTCGGGGGGCTGTTCCACATGACCCGGCGGCAGCTCGCGATGGACGCCGCGTTCCGCGAGGCCGGCACGATCGCGATCCCGGGGTTCGGTCAAGTCCCGGGGATCTCGAACGTCCTCGCGATGCAGGCGACCGAGGACCTCGAGCGCGTCGAGTCGCTCGTCATCCGGGACGCCTGGCGCGACCTCACGGTCGGAGGCCCCGAGATCTCGTTCACTTGGTCCCCGAGCACGTTCCTCGACGAGATGATCCTCCCGGCGCAGGTATTCGAGAACGGCGCGTACCGGGAGTACCCCCCGATGAGCGGCGGCGAGGAGTTCGATTTCGCGGAGCCGATCGGCCGCACGAAGGTCTACCGGACGCTCCACTCCGAGCCCGCGACCCTTCCCGAGAGCCTGAAGGCGAAGGGGATCCGGCACTGCGAGTGGAAGGAGGGCGGTCCCGGGATCGACGTTCTGCGGACGATGGCCCTCCTCGGGCTCGGGTCCGAGTCCGCTCTCGACGTCCACGGTCAGAAGGTCACGCCCCGCGCGTTCACGCTCGCGCTGCTCAAGCGCGAGAAGCTCCTCGGCGCGCCCGAAGGGATCGTGGTCGACGACTGGGAGGTCTGCGACATCGAGATCCGGGGCACCCGGGACGGCCGCGCGGTCGTCCGCCACGCGCTCGCCCGATTCCCGCCGCGACCGGACTGGAACCTCACCGCGACCGAGTACGCGGTCGGCGTGGCCGGGGCGATCGGCGCGGAGCTGATCGCGACGGGAGCGGTGGCGGCGACCGGCGTCGTTCCACCGGAGCGGTGCATTCCTCCGGGCTTGCTCCGGGACGCGCTCGCCCGCCGCGGGATCCAAACGACGATCGACCCGCGGGAAGGTCCCCTCCCGAGCTTCCGTGACGGGGCACCGGCCCGCTCCCGCGCGTAACCCCTCGAACCCGGTCGGGCCACCGGATGACCCCGTAAACTTCTGAGTCCGGTAACTGACTTGTAGCCATGGCCCCTCGTCGCTGCGAGCACCCGGATGAGGGGGTGGCAGAGGGCCCGCCGATATCGCACCACCACGCCGGTGTTGGCGGTGCTCGTCGCGCTCCTCGCGGTGCCCCTCCTCAACGGACCGACCCCGAACCTGCATCCGGCGTCGCGTTCGACGGTCACGGACGACCGCTTCGCTCCACCGGCCCGACCCGCGGCGCGAAGCCCCTCGGCCCGACGCTTCTTCAACACCTCCTCCTCGTCGCCGGCGGCCCCGGCTGCACCGGCTGCCTGCGCCGCCGATGCCTGTCCGTCGAGCTCGACTCCCGCTTCGCCGGTGATCCACCCCGGTAGTTCGGCGACTACCTCGTGGGAGAATCTGACAAGCGGCGCCGCACCGACCGCGCGGCAGGGCGCGGCGATGGCGTACGACGCGGTCGGCGGCTACGACCTCCTCTTCGGCGGGGAGAACGCCTCGGGCCTCTTCTCCGACACCTGGATCTACGAGGCCGGGAACTGGACGGAACTGAACCCCTCGACGGCGCCCGACCCGCGGGCGTACGCCTCGATGGCGTTCGATCCGGCCCTCAACGAGACGATCCTCTTCGGCGGGCTCGCCCTGACGACCTCCTCGGACGGCAACCTCGTCGAGGAGGCGGCCTCGGACACGTGGGCCTGGAACGCGACGACCTCCGAGTGGAGCTCGCTCACGAACTCGCTCTCGGGCCGGCCTCCCGCCCGTTACGGCGCGTCGATGGTCTGGGACGCGGAGCAGGGCGCGCTCGTGCTGTTCGGCGGGAACTCGGGCTCGGGCGCGCTGAACGACACGTGGGAACTCAAGTCCGGGGCCTGGACCGAGCTCTCGGAAGCGGTCGCCCCGTCGGCCCGCTGGGGCGCGGCGTTCGCGAACTCGACGCAAGGCTACGACCTCCTCTTCGGCGGCCAGGACCTCACGTCGACCGACGGCGACACCTGGATCTTCTTCGACGGCACCTGGACCGAGGTCACGGTCTGCGGCGGCTGCGGCCCCTACGCGCGCAGCTACGCCGCGGCGTCGGCGATCCCGGCGACGGGTAACATTGTCCTGTTCGGCGGCACGGAGGGCTCGACCGTGTACGACGACGCCTGGTTCTTCACCGCCAACCTCACCGGCGCCTCGGGTCCGACCGGCACGTGGACCCAGGACCCGAGCCCGCCGCCTCCGGCGGTCTGGGCGCCGAGCGCCGCGTCGGACTACCACCGCGGGGTGATCGTCTTCTTCGGCGGGAGCGAGACCGTCACGGCCTCCGTCCTCTCGAACCAGACGTGGGGGTACTTCCACCTCTACGCGCTCCTCGTGACCTCGACGATCGAGGCACGCCAGAACCAGCCGTTCGACCTCACGACCGAGGTCTTCGGGGGGAACGCGCCGTTCACCTTCGACTACACGGTGCTCCCGCCCGGGTGCACGAGCTCGAACGTGAGCCTGCTCGTCTGCACGCCGAGCTACTTCGGGATCGACCCGCTGACCGTCGAGGTCATGGACGCGCGCGGACGCTTCGCCGAGGCGAACGCCTCGATCCAGATCGATCCCGCGACCGCCCAGCTGGAGGTTCTCAGCGAGTACTCCGGCTTCTTCTACACGGGCCTCAACGTCACCGACACGATCGGGATCAACGCGACCGTCTTCGGCGAGACGCCGGTCGCGGTGCGCGCGACGTACGGCTCGCTGCCGCTCACGTTCCTCCCCGACGGCAACGGCGTCTGGAACGCGAGCGCGAACATGGGCGCGGCGACGCCCGGCGCCACGATGTACGTCACCGCCACGTTCGCGAACTGGACGCTGCGGGGGACGTACCAGTTCGACATCGTGGAGACGCCGTCGTGGCTGTTCTCGATCGCGAACTACACGTTCGCGAGCGCGACGCTCTCCTCGACCGACACCGGCCCGTGGAACCAGACGTACACGCTCGCGTACACGGAGACCTGGGGCCTCGGCTTCGGCCTCTTCAACATCCCGACCTCCTGGCTCGACGGGTCGTTCGACCTCATCCCGATCCCGCAGGCGACGCTCACGGTCGCCTCCTCGGGCGCGGTCCTCCTCACGGGGGGCCTCGCCTACCCGCCGCCCGGCATCTCGTTCGGCCCGATCACGCTCCAGATCAACTTCCCGGACGGGATCATCGCGAGCGTCTCCGTCCAGGGCCAGTTCTCCCCGTCGGAGGAGTCGCCCGGGGTCTACGGCATCGACTGGACCGGGGCGTGGCTCAACATCACGCTCGGCGCGACGTTCGAGGGCTCGTACCCGATCGTCGGGGTCGACGTCCCCGGGGTCGGCGACCTCGGCATCTCGCTCGAGTACAAGATCAGCCCCACCGTCGCGCTCTCCTTCCTGCTCGCGCCGACCGAGCCCGGCCAGTCCGACCTCATCTCGGGGATCCAGCTCTCCCTCGAGAGCCTCTTCGCGGTCGTCGCGATCGACCTCGAGGGCGCGATCTCGGCGGGGATCGAGGACGTCGCGACCGTGGAGGGCGGCGGCGACCTCAGCATCGCGCTCGCCTTCGGGTCGGTCTCGCCGTACTTCGACGGCGTCTGGCTGAACGGCTCGATGTACCTCGCCGCCCAGTTCCTCATCTGGAAGGTGACGTGGACGTTCCTCGGGCCCGGGACGATCTGGTCGTGGACGGCCGACCCACCGGTCGACGCCGCGGCGGCGGCCACCACCCCCTCGACCCAGCCCGCCCCGCAGTGGACGCTGATCGGACGGTACTACAACTCGAGCCAGTACGACTCGCTCTCCTGGACACCGGGCACGGGCCAGGCCGTCGCGATCTCGGACATCTACCCCCAGGCGAGTCCCTCGATCGCGGGCGGCCCCGCGGGGGCGACGATCGTCTACGCGTCGGACGACGTCGACGCCGCGCCGGGTTCCATCAACCTCGAAGCGCTCGGCGTCAACGCCTCGAGCGCGTCGGTCGCGCGCCTCCCCACGCTCGCCCCGGGGACGGCCGTCTTCGACCCCATCGTCGGCACCGTCGCGGGCGGGGGGTCGATCGTGGTCTTCGACACCGTCCCGATGGACTCGTTCGCGATGGGCACGCCCGAGGCGATCCCCGGCTTCGACGAGGAGAGCGCGGAGCTCGCCCCCGGCGGCACGGCCTGGTCGAGCCCGACGTCGCTGATCGACTGGGGCTTTCCGCAGTCGCCGGTCGTCGGGAGCTGCGGCGGGACCGACGAGGTCGCGACGCTCGTCAGCCCGACGATCTTCCCCGGCCCGACCGCGATGGACAGCCTCGTCGTCCAGAACGCCGCGAGCGGCGCCGTCCTCGCCAACGTCTCGACCTACGGCCTCGCGCGCGTGACCGGGTTCGACTGCAGCGAGGGGATCGTCGCGGTCCAGAACACGAGCGGCAACTCCTCGATCATCGACCTCGTCTCGGGCGTCGAGACGACCCCGAGCGTCAACCTCCCGGCGGGCGCGACGCTCCGCTCGATCGGCTTCGTCAACGGGACGGCCGACACGCTCGTCTTGGGCTACTCCTCCCGGACCCAGGACTGGGCGGTCCTCTACGACCTCGGCGACGGCACGGCGGTCGCGACCCTCGCCCTTCCGCTGAACTCGAGCGGGCTCGAGGCCGCGGCCGTCTCGGGAGGTTACTACCTGTTTGCCGAGGAAACGAACCGGGTCGTGGCGTTCTACCTCGACGGCGAGACGACCACGACGGTCGCCCTCGTCAATGTCACCGGCCTACGCTCCTTCAACGTCGCGCCGTCGGGGAACTCGTTCGTCGTCGAGGCGATCGGCGAGAACAACGACTCCGCGGAGCCGATCGACGCCCTCACGATCGCGATCGTCGCGGGCCCCTCGAGCCCCTCCTCGACGACGCCGCCCACTCCCCCGCCGAAGGGCACCACGCCCCCGGCGACGACCTCGACGAAGACGAGCTCCGCGCTCACGGCGCTCGACTACCTCGAGATCGGGGTGCTGGTCGTCCTCGTCGCCGCGGTGGTCGTCGTCCTGATCTCCCGGCGCCGGCGGCCCCCAGCGACCGAGGATCCGCCTCCCGCGGCCACGACGAGCGCCTACGACCCCTCGGGCCCACCGTCACCGCTCGAGGGCCCCCCGGGCCCCGAGACCCCGCCGCCCTAACGGGACGCACCCGGCGGACGCCGGCGGGCCCGGATCACGAGCAGCACGATCGCGACCAGGGCGACCGCGACGACGATGTCCGCGATGCCGAGGCCGCTCGTCAGCGCCTTGATCGCGGCCGACGGCGTCGTCGCGCCCGAGGCGTTCGAGCTCTTCGGCGGCGGGGTCGTGTTGGACGGCGGGGGCGTGGGCGGTGGCGCCGGGGCGCTCGCGACCGTGACGTTGAACTCGAAGCGCTCCGACCCCACGCCCGAGTCGTTGACCCAGACCTGCACGAGGAACGTGCCCGCGAGATCGTACGTGTGGTCGACCTGGGCGGACTCCGAGCCCGGGGAGAGCACGACGAGCGAGCGGTTGCCATCGCCGTAGAGGAACGTCGCGTAGTACGGTGCGTCGCCGCCGGCCGCGGTGACGTTCGCGCTCACGTTCGATCCCGCCGTGAGCGCGAGAGGCGCGACGAGCGCGGTCGCGGAGAAGGTGCTCCCGATGACGACGACGACCCGGTTCGAGCCGCTCATCCCGGCGGCGTCGACCACGGTCGCCGTCGCCGTGTACGTCCCCGGCTTCGCGAAGCCGTGCGAGACCCGCAGGCCGTCGGCGGTGAACCCGTCCGAGAACTTCCAGGTCACGTTGTACGGCGCGATCCCGCCGCTCGCGTTCGCCGAGAAGCCGATCGGGGTGTGCACGAGCGCTTCGGTCGCGGAGGCCGCCACGGCGACGCTTGGGAGCCCGCGGACGACGAGCGGGAACGTGGCGTACGACGACTGGTTGAACTCGTCCGTCACCGTCACGTTGAGCAGATACGCCCCGCCCACGGTCGGCGTGCAGGTGAAGTTCGAGACGTTGCCGCCCGGGCAGCCGTCGGGAAGGCCCTCGTAGCTGTAGTGGAACCAGCCCGCGCCGCCCGAGGCCTCGATGGAAACGTTCGTCGCGTCCCCGAGGTCGATGATGTCGGGCGTCGCCGTCGCGGCGAGGATCGCCGGCGCGAGCGTGATTCCCTGGACGATCCCGTCGTACTGGTTCAGGAGGAGGACGTTCCCGTCGTCGGGGTCGACGAGGAGGAAGTTGGGGTCCGGCTCGGCCGAGATCGTGGCGCCCCCGATCGACATCGAGGCCTGCGTCGTGCCGTTGAGCACCTGGATCGCCGGATACCCACCGGCGGTGGCGATGTACACCCCATCGTTCACGGGGTCGAAGGCGAGCCCGAGGTCGGGCGCCCCGAGCCCCTGGTAGTAGGGCGCACTCTCCGACGATCCGTTCGTCGAGCTGAAGGCGAGCAACGGGTTCGAGTTGCCGCAGACATTGAACGTCTGCACGTAGACCGTGTCGCTCGCCGTGTCGAGCGTCGACTGGGCCGGCTCGTTGCCGAAGGACGCGTACATGAACGTGGTCCCGTTCGAGACGTAGACGGCGTCCATGTACCCCGAGCACTCGGCGGCGACGTCGTCCGGGGGGCCCTCGCCGGACGCCCACGCGAGGCCGGTCGTCGGGTCGAGGAGGAGCGAGTTCGGCACGTCGGGCAGCGTCGCGACCAGCGACACGGCGCCTGTCCGGGGGTCGAGCTGGAGGAGCGTCGAGTTGTTCGTGCCGATGTAGACGTCCCCGTTCGCGGAGGAGTAGGCGAGCGCGGTCGCGTTGAACCCGATCGGTATCGTACTGCCCGTCGACGCGCCCGTCGTGCCGTTGAGGACCCAGAGGTAGCTCGTCGCGTTGCTCCCCACGAGGACCTCGTTGACGTCGGCCGCGTACGTGATCGCGCCCGGCGCCGCCGGCGTCGCGGAGGTGAGACCGGTCGACCCGAGCGGGACCTCGAGGGCGTCGCCCGTCCCGCTCGACGGGTCCATCTCCAGCACGCCGGGCTCGGACCCGTCGGTGATGAACGCGCGTCCGTCCGCCGGATCCCAGACGGCCTCGTCCGGGGTGAGGCCGAGCGGAATCGGCGCCCGGACCTCCGACGCGCTCGCGACGCTGACGGGGACGAGGTAGTTCGAGAACGAATCGGTGAAGAAGACCGTGTCCGCGGCGGGGTCGAGGGCCGCCTCCCACGGGCCGCCGCCGAGCGGGGGGCTGATCGCGGTCACGGCGTCGGTCGTGACGTTGAGTATGGCGACCTCGCCGTTGCTGAGGCCCATGATCGCGTTGCCGTTGACCGGATCGACGACGAGCGATTCGGCGTAGGATCCGCCCGGCAGCGGGATCTGGGCGAGCTGTGCCTGCGACGTCGGATCGATCAGCTCGACGCCCGCCGTGCCGTCCACGAGGAACCCGATCGACCAGGCGAACAGGTCTCCGATCACGGGGTCGTACGCGACCCAGCCGTACGGCCCCGGGGTCGGGATGGCGTAGGGGAGGGTCTCCGCGCGGGTCGCGTTCAGGACCTCGATCGTATCGAGCTCGAAGGCGTCGATGTAGACGTCGCCGTTCACCGGATCGTACGCCATCCCCCACCCGCCCGATATGAAGTTGCTCGGCCCGAGCGTCTCCACGACCTGGTTCGTGGCGCCCGAGATCACGTTGACCTGGACGGTCCCCTCGTCGGTGACCCAGAGGTCGTTCGTCGCCGCGATGTAGACGATGCTGGTCGGCACCCGGCCGACCGGGATCCCCGGGTTGACGATCTGCTCGTTCGAGGCGTTGAAGACGACCACGTAGGACGTCTCGTTGGCCTCGAGGTACCCGTTGAGGCTGAACTCGGCGACGTACATGTCCCGGTTCGCGGGATCGTAGGTGATCGCCGAGACCACATCGTAGTTCGTGGAGAGGTACACGCCCCGGCCGGTCGTCGCGTTGACGATCAGGAGCTCCGGGCTCACCTGCTCGTCGAAGTAGTACGGGATGTCGATCTGGCCGAGGTCAAACCCGACCCAGATCGTGCCCTGGACCGGATCGAAGGCGATCGCGAACGGGTTCCCGCCGTCCGGAAGGCTGACCGAACCGGGGCTCGTCGTGTTGTCAATCGGCGACCACGTGTAACCGAGCGCGCCGGTGCTGTTGGTCACGGGTTGCGGCGAGGAGGGGCCGGTCGCGTCTGCGCCCGGGTCCGGGAAAGCCGGAGTCGACGGCAGGGTGGGGGCGGCCGTGGCCCCGGAGGTAGCGATCGCCCCGCTGAACAGCGAGAGAACGGCTATGATCGTGACCGCCCAGATGCCGGCGGCGGCTGCGAGTCTGCGGGAGCGCCCACGGTGCACCATACGGGATGTCGCACTACGGGGTCAACCGCTTCGGGGCTGATGGATATTCCCCACGGAAAGACCGTAGGGCCGATCGCAGTACCCTCAGGCCGAGCGCTGTCCGAAGGCGAACCCCCGGTTGTCGATCACGTCGAACGGGTTCCCGTCGGGGTCGGCGAGCGTCACGAAATCCCGGCCGGGTTGCGCGGGCTCGACGAGCTTCGCCCCCAGGCCCCGCAGCCGCTCCACCTCGCCCTCGGGGTCCGAAGAGTAGAGGTCGAAGTGGTACCGGTAGTCCTCGGGGG
>JASHUS010000075.1 GCA_030039865.1 Thermoplasmata archaeon | reverse complement strand
ATCTCGAGCGCCGAGTTGAGGAGCGCGAGCTTCGCCTCGTGCACCTCGGTCGGCATGCGCGGGTGGCCACGCTCCTTGTCGAGGATGATCCCCTCGATCAGCGCGGTGTCGGAGATCGTGCCGCCGTGCCGCTTCTCGACCTTGATGAGGTCGACGTCGCAGACGGTCTTGCCGCCGCGGACCTCGGCGATCTTCTGAACCGCCTTCACCGCGATCTTGGCGAGCTCTTCGCGCGAGCCGAAGACGCCCTTCGAGCCCATCGCCGTCCGCGCGCAGTCAACGAGGATCGCTTCGTCCTCGGCCTTCACGGGCGATCCGATCTCGTGCTCGAGCAGGCGCTGCGCCTCCTGAGTCGCGAGCTGGAATCCGCGGGTGATGACGGTCGGGTGGACATCCTGCTCGAGAAGCGCCTCGGAGCGCTTCAGGAGCTCCCCGGCGAGCACGACCGCCGTGGTCGTGCCGTCGCCGCACTGCTGGTCCTGCGTCTTCGCGACCTCGACGATCATCTTCGCCGCCGGGTGCTCGACGTCGACCTCCTTGAGGATCGTGACGCCGTCGTTCGTGATCGTGATGTCGCCCATCGAGTCGACGAGCATCTTGTCCATCCCTCGGGGTCCGAGGGTGGATCGCACGGCGTCGGCGACCGCGCGCGCCGCGGCGATGTTGTTCTGCGTCGCGCTGCGTCCACGCTCGCGTTCGGTTCCTTCTTTCAGGACGAGAATCGGGGTTCCCTGAAGCATTGGCTCACCGTCAACGGAAAAATTGCTCTCGTATATGAGGTTAGCTGGAGCCGCTCCGCCGGACCGACCGGAAGGTTCGCCCACCGGCTCGACCTCGCGGACCGTCCCGGCGGTCGGTAAGGTTCTGCGCCGCGCCGGGCTGATTCCCGGGCACGAAACGGTCATCTCGGCGGACGGTCGTACCTAGGGAACCGACCATGGACCCCGAGCTATCCGAGGAGTTCGACACAGGGGTCGAGCAGGACGAGATCCTGGCGGGCGGCGGGCTCTACAACGTCGGCACCGTCCCCGGCACGGCGTGGAAGGCGCTCGTGATCATGGGGTCGATCCTGATCGTCGCCGGCGTTCTCCTCGACCTGATGACGCACGGCTGGATCGTCCCGGTCGAGGACTACGCGCCGACCCCGCTCGGTTCTGCGCTGTTCCTGGCCGTCTTCATCGCCGGCATCGTGATCCTCGTGGCGGGCCTCGCTTATCGGGGGTACGGCCGCCGCGAGCCCCCGATCGAGCCGATCGTCTAGTCCCCGCCGGCCGGCGCCTGAGAGGGCGCGTCGGCGAACGCGCGGGCGAGGGCGAAGTACGCGGCCGGAGCTAGCTGCTCGGGCCGCCGTCGCCTCCAGTCGTTGGGCCAATCGGCCGCCTCGGCCAGCCGGTCGCCGGCCTCGGTCGAGCCCGCGAGCCGAGGGAGCAGGTTCCCGAGCTGTTTGCGCCGCGACGAGAAGAGCGACCGGACGACGCGTTCGAACTCGGGCACGGACGGGACCGGCAGGGCGTCCGGCCGACGTTCGAACACCGCGAGCCGGCTCTCGACCTTCGGGCGAGGCGTGAACGCCTCCGGGGGCACCGGACGGAAGAGCTCCACCCGGCCGTAGAGCTCGGCGACGATCGAGAGCCGCCCGTAGGTCTTCGAGCCCGGCGGGGCCGCGAGCCGCTCGGCGACCTCGCGTTGGACCAGGAAGACGATCCGTGCCACGCCCGCGGCCATCCATCGGAGCAGGAGCGGCGTCGCGATCGCATAGGGGAGGTTCCCCACGTAGGTCGCGTCGACGTCGACCGGGACCTCGAGCGCGTCGGCGGTCACGACGCGGATCCGCGCGCCGAAGACCCGCCGGAGATGCGCGGCGAGACGGCGGTCGCGCTCCACCACCGTGAGCCCGTCCGGCCGTCGCCGCAGGAGGGCGGCGGTCAAGAGGCCGAGCCCGCCGCCGATCTCGATGAGCTCGCCCGAGGGATCCCCCACCAGGGCGGCCTCCGCGTCGGCCACGAACGGATCGGTGAGGAACGATTGCCCCCAGCGCCGCGACGGGTCGACCCCCAGCTCGCGCAGCACCGCGCGGACCTCCTCCGGCCGCTCGGGGACGATGGATTGGGAGACGGGGGGCGAGGGCGCTGACTTCGGCGCGGTCATCGAGAGGATCTCCGAGGCACCGCGCTTCGGGGCGGGGGCCTACGGGGCCACGAAGAGCCGGTACTTGTCGTCGACCCCGCTCAACTCCTGGATGATCCGACCGACGAGGAGCTGCTCGGGGTTCTTGATGTGCAGCCGCGTCTCAATCTCCTCGAAGCTCTGGAACGGCGCGCGACGCCGCTCGTCCACGATCTGCTGCATCGTCTTCTTGCCGATGCCGGGGAGCAGCTCGAGGAGGTGGAACCGCCGCGAGACGGCCGGGGCCTCGTTGAAGAACCGCAGGAAGCGCGGC
The DNA here is from genome assembly GCA_030039865.1 of Thermoplasmata archaeon. Classification (GTDB taxonomy): domain Archaea; phylum Thermoplasmatota; class Thermoplasmata; order Lutacidiplasmatales; family UBA184; genus Lutacidiplasma. The sequence goes on along the minus strand of JASHUS010000075.1, from coordinate 975 downwards.
GCGTTCGACCGGACGATCTTCTCGAGCGCCGCGGGCAGTTCCGCCCGGGCCGAGACCGTGAGCTCGTCGTGGCCGATGCGCCGGCGGACGTGATCGATCGGCGACGGGCTCGCGGTCGTGGAGGCGAGGGGGACGCGGCTGCCCGCCGTCAGCGACGCGCCCGGACGGGGCACGAGCTCGAAGAGCTTGAGCTCCGTCTCACCGACCGCGAGCGCGAGGGGTTCCCGGTGGAACCCGTGCTCGGTCTGCCGGCCGTGCGGCAAGTAGTCCAAGATGTACGCGTAGCTCTCCACAGGACACTCCGCGATTCATCGGTGGTGGGCCACGATCTCCAGCAGGCGGGTGACCTGCTCTTCGTCCAGCGGAACGCGCTCCTTCGAGAAGAGGAGGCGGATCTCCTCCGGGTACTGGGGCAGGGAATCCGCGATCTTCACCGCGACGGCGGCGTCGACGTACGGCAGCGTACGCAACTCTTCGACGAGCTTCGCGGTCGCCTCGTCGGAGAGGCGCGCGAACGTCTCGGCGTGCTGGAGCGCGAGCGACGCCTCGCGAGGCAGCGTGCGGTGGGCCGCCTCCTCCGCGAGCAGGCCCTTCACCTTCGAGAGCGGTACCGGCTCAGGCATCGGTCCTCGCGGGCGGGGGGACGGGCACGAGGTGGATCGGCGTCGCGATCAGTTCCTTGCGCTTGCCGCCGTCGCGGAACTCGATCCGGTAGGCCCGGCCGGACTTCCCCACGACGGTGCACGTGCGGCCCTGGTAGCGCGGATGGGGCTGGCCGTGGGGGTCGGACGGCTCGATGCGTACCATGACCTTGTCGCCGACCTCGAAGACCCGCAGGAATCGGGAGACCGGCGGGAGCCCGCGCTCCCGCACCTCCTTCGTGAACGTGCCGCGCGAGCGCGACCGGAACCCTTTCGAGCTCTTGACCATCGATTACCCCCCTCCGTCGTGGATCTCCAGAACGTCGAGAAACTC
>JASHUS010000074.1 GCA_030039865.1 Thermoplasmata archaeon | reverse complement strand
GACTGGCCCGTCGACGAGTTGTAGCCCTGGTAATAGATCTGATTGGTTCCGAGGCCGCAGACGTTGTCGGGCGCCCAGACGTTGATGTAGCCGACCTGAACGGCGGGGGCGGAGGGCGCGAAGAGCGCGTAGGCCGCGACCGACACCACGATCACGATGACGACGACGACCACGATCACGATGAGAAGCCGCGAGCGCCGGCGAGGTGGCGGCGGAGGGGGCGCCCCCCCGGCGTACCCCGGAGGGGGCGGGGTCGGTGGCATCGCGGGTCCGGGCACCCCGCTCGGTAGGGACCCCCCCGCGGGCGTCAGCGCCGTACCGCAGAACTGACAGAACGACGCGCCGCCCGCGACGGGCGCGCCACACGAGGGACAATTTTGGGACTGCACGACTCCCCTCGGTCGTCACTCCTACTTGTACCCGACCCCTGTGCGACGCCGCGCGCGCCCCGGCCGTGCGCGCGGGGCGGGTCGACGGGTCGTCCTCGAGGGGGCCGGTGGGGATCCCCCTCGGTTGATCGGGCTGACGCCGAGGATCCATCGAAGGACCCGGACGAGACGCTTTCGGCTCTCGGCCACGTCGCCCCGCGTCGAGACCTGGACGATCGTCCCGCCGAGCGCGAGGTAGATGACGTCCGCGACCGCCTCGAGGTCCCCCTGTGGCGGGATCCTCCCCCGCAGCTCCATGCGATGGAGGAACTCCTGCAGGAGCTTCGAGTCGCGCTTGGCGTCCTCGCGCAGGGCCTCCCGGATCTCGGGATCGTCGGCGGAGTCGGCGATGACCTGGTGCCAGACCACCGGGTTGAACTCGCCGGAGAAGATCTTGTCGATCGTTCCGGCGATCCCCTCCGCGACGTCCCCCTCCTCCACGGACCGCTCGAGCTTGGCCATCATCTCGTCGCGGAAGCGACTCAAGATCGCCTCGAGCAGCTGGGCCTTGGAGGGGAAGTAGAGGTAGAGCGCGCCCTTGCTGACCCCGATCTCGCGGGCGATCTCGTCCATCGTGATGCCGGCGAGCCCCTTGCGGTGAAGCACCTGGACCGCCGCCTCGATGATCCGGTGGCGCGCCTGGTCCTTGTACTCCCGAACGACCTTCGGCATCGAACGTCCAGCCGATACCGAGAGAGTCGGCGAGGGTATAACAACTGCCTTGTCGCAGGAAGTGTGACTGAAAGGCTAAATACTGACTATGAGTCAGTTTTCCACAAGCGAGGGTCCCATGTCCACCCCGATCTCCGCCAGTGACGCCGCGTCCGCCCCGGCCCCGACGGCTCCTCGGTCGCGTCTCCAGGAGCTCGAGAGCGTGCTCGTGCTGGTGGGGATCTTCTTCGCGATCCTGATGGGCGCGATGGACGCCCTCGTGGTGTCCACGGTCCTGCCGACGATCGCCGGCGACCTCCACCAGGTGAACGGCGTCACGTTCGTCGTGAGCGGCTATCTCGTGAGCTCGACGATCGCGATCCCGATCTTCAGCCGCCTTTCCGACATCTCGAGCCGGCGGAACGTCTTCCTCGCCGGTCTCGCCATCTTCATCGTCGGTTCGGCGTTCGCGGGCCTCAGTCAGAACCTGACCGAGCTGATCATCTTCCGCAGCATCCAGGGCTTCGGCGGCGGCGGCATCTTCCCCGTCGCGATCGCCATGGTCGCGGTCTCGTTCCCCCCGGAGGCGCGGACGCGGGCCATCGCGACCCTCACGGCCTCCTCGGGGGTGGCGATCGTCGCCGGTCCCCTCGTCGGCAGCTACATCGTGTCCGTGACCACGTGGCGCTGGGTGTTCTACATCAACCTGCCCTTCGGCCTGTTCGCTATGGCGGTCGTCTGGCTCGCGGTCGGTCCGCTGCGCTCGGGCGCGAAGGGGGGCTTTGACCTTCCGGGCGCGGCGCTGGTGTCCGGGTGGGTCGCGACGCTCATGATCGCGCTCGTCCAGGTCTCCGATTCGGGCTGGCTCTGGACCGATCCCCGGATCATCGCGCTGCTCGCGGCGACGGTCGTGATCTTCGCGGCGTTCGTCTGGTGGGAGCTGCGCGTCCCGTCCCCGCTCGTGCCCTTGCGCATGCTCCGTCGCCGGGTGATGGCCTCCGCGAACGGGATCACGGCGTTCACGGGGGTCGTGTTCAGCGCGCTGATCACCTTCCTCTCCCTGTACGTCGGCATCGTGCTGGGCCACTCGGCCGCCGACATTCGGGACATGATCTACTTCTTCGCCATCCCGATCGTCGTCGGCGCCGGCTTTTCGGGCGCGATCCTCAACGAGATCTCGTACCGCACGCTCGTCGTCCCGGGCCTCGCCCTCTCCGCGGTCTCCGCCTTCTTCCTGACGAACCTGTCGGCGTCGACGCCGCTCTGGGTCTTCTCCTACGGCGCCGTGCCCACGGGCGGGATCGGGCTGCCGCTCATCCCGCTCGGGTTCGGCCTCGGCCTCGCGCTCGCCGGCACCACGATCGCGGTCCAGAACGCCGCCTCCCGCGCCGAGGTCGGCTCGGCAGTCGGCCTCAACCGGTTTTTCCAGAGCCTCTCCGGGGCGATCGGGATCTCGGCGCTCGCGATCTATCAGGCGTGGCGGTTCGGCCAGTTGAGCGCGGGCGCGACGACCCCCACCGCCGTGCAGAACGCGCTCATCGGCTCGTACAATGACGTATTCCTCGGTCTCGCGATATGCGTCGTGATCGCCTTCGTATGCGCGTTCTGGCTGACCGGTCGGGTGCCCGTGAGCCAGCCGACGACCGCACCGGGCGCGGGCGACGCGGCCGGCCTCGAGGGCCCGCTCGCGGTCGCGCCCGGCCCCGACCGTCCCTGAGCGTACGTCGCGCGACACCGCGGGACGTCGGGACCATCACGGCGCTACTCGCGGAAGGCGTCGAGCGCCAGCGGATCGAAGGAGGCGAGCCACTCTGGCCCGTCCCTTTCCCGCGGGCCGAGATCGTGAGCCAGATCGCCGCGGGCGAGTTCTACGTGGTCCGAGACCGGACCGGGCCGATCGCGACCTTCCGGCTCGCGTGGGACGACCCGCGATTCTGGGGGCCGCAGCCGCCGGTCGCCGGGTACCTCCACAAGCTCGCCGTCCGATCGAGGGCGGCGCACCGGGGGATCGGGCGCTCGGTCGTCGAGTGGGCGGCCCGGCGAGCGCTCGCGCGCCGCCGCTCCTTCCTCCGGCTCGACTGCTCCCGCGCGAACGCTCGTCTGGTCGCGCACTATGCGTCGATGGGGTTCGTCAAGGTCCGGGCCGTGCGACGGGGACCGCCCGGGGACCGGTTCTGGTTCCAGCTGATGGAACGGTGGCTGCGGGCCCACCGACGGGCGCGCCCGGCCCGCGCTACACCAGGGCCACGACCCCGCAGAGCGCGACTGACGCGAGACTGACCCAGAACGCCACTCGCCAGAACCCTCGCGAGGCTCGGGCGCCCATCACGCGCGCGTCGGACGCGATGACGCCGACGAGGATCCCGGG
>JASHUS010000073.1 GCA_030039865.1 Thermoplasmata archaeon | reverse complement strand
TGCCCCTTTTTGAGCTGGAGAGGCGTTGCCTCTCCAGACTCATTTTTTTTCGCTTCGTCATCTCTCATGGGTGAGTCGAGCGGAGTTGAATTCAAACCCCACCGACTCGCCTCCAGAAGCCCGTTGAGCGCTCTCGGGGGAAGAGCAGCACCCCGTAGTGCGGCCTGACCTCGCGATAGGATGTTGATTGCCGCCACCCTGTCCCGATGCCAGTCGCCCTGGCAGTCAACGCAGATCGAGCGTCGCCACTCCGGGTGGTCAAGTCGACCTCCACATCGGGGACACTCCGAAGAGGTCCCCAGAGGGTTCACCCGCACGACCGTCGTATGGGCCTTGTAAGTTACGAGCCGCTGGAACCGCCCATGGGTCCACACGGCAAGCCTTCGTCTCGCGTCTCGACTCCTTGTCACTCGGAGGCATTCGTCCGTTGTACGTCGGAGGTCCTCGAAGATGATGTTGCGATCGCGCACTTCACGCAGGAGTTCGTTGCTGGCCGCATGGAGGAGCGCGTCAACGCGATTGCGTTCTCGATACTTCGTGCGACGCAGAACAGCGTGTTGTAGATGTAAGTCTCTCGGGATAGAGTGGACAATCGAGGTCCGCTTCCTTGCCATCGCTCCTTGAACGCGCGTCACCGGCCGAAGATCCACCGATCCCGCGCTGCCGTCCGAGCCGGCGTAACCGGCGCTCGGCATGTTGACGTCGACACCGACCGATTCTGTCGAAATCCGGAGCGCGCGTGGCAGGCAGAACTGGAAGAGCAAGGCGCGGTCTGTGACGGTAAGTCGAAAATTCCAGTTCGAGAGTTCACCATACTTTTGGAACAGCGGGTTGCGAATGCCGGATAAGTCTATGCGGAGATGGCGTCGCCGATGAATCGTGATATCAAGTTCAGTGCCACGAATTCTGTACAGGCCGTGGGTCAGGTCGACCTTAAGCCTGCGGCGAACGGGGAGTGCCGTGTGAAGTCGCGTCCAGCGTTCTGGCTCGTACCGCTTCCATCGGCGCAGGACACGATCCCAAGAGTTCAGAGTGGCGTGAGCCTCGTTGTTGATTGCGATCCACCACATCGACGCGAGATGGTTGTATCTCTTGCGAAGCAAGTGGTACGAGCGTCTGTTCGCTACCGCTAGCGACTCGTATGGTCGGAGTCTCCGCTCAGCTACAAGTCGGTTTACGGCTGATCGGACGTCGTACAGAGCGCCCAATAGCTGTGCCCGGGCTTGATGGGCAACCACGACCGTTCGAATGGAGTCGTTCCGCTTCCTAAGCACGGGGCGAACGAAACGGAGCGAGTGGACTAGGGGTCCGGCACGGTGACGGAACGCCTCATCCGCATGGTGTCGGCCGATTACCTCATTGCAGCCACTCGGCCCAGGTGGACCGCGATCGAGGAGCAGATTTTTGCACCCACACAAGTCGAAGAACAGACCGTTTCATCGGATACCCCGACGGCGGAATCGGAGGAGTTTCGATCCCGAGCGCGCCGGATCGGCGCCACTCACCGGGGTTGATGTAGCCGGGACCCGTTCCCTCGCCGGGGCCCCCGGCCCCGGGGACGAAACGAGTATGCGCGGTGGAATCAGTGGGGGACGAACGAGACTCGCGACGGCGTTGGGGATCGTGCTCGCGGTGGGCGCCCTGTTGGCGCTCACGTTGGTCCCGGCCGCGACTTCGGCCGTCCCGACCCAGCGGCCGGATATCCTCACCGCGGCGAAGCCGACGTGCTTCACGGGGGACGGCCCCGAGTACGCGGGCTACGACACCGCGAACCGCTACGTGTACGTTCCGAACTTCTACTCCGGCAACATCACGGTGTTCAGCGGGACCTGCGACGTCGTCGGGAGCATCCCCCTTAGGAGCGGGGCCGAGCCGGTGCAGGCGATCTTCGATCCGCAGGACAACTACGTCTTCGTGACGGACTTCGGCCTCGATCAGGTCTACGAGATCTCGGGCACGACGGTCGTGGGCACGATCACCGGGCTCGACGGCCCCTGGGGCGTCACCTACCAGCCGTCCTCGACGTGTACGGGCGGGCCCCTCTGCAGCACTCTTCTGGTCGCGAACGAGGCGAGCGATACCGTCGCGATCATCGACCTGCCGGCCCTCGAAGACACCGGCTCCATCTCGGTCGGACCGGACCCCCAGGCGCTCGCGGTCGACCCCGAGACCGACCAACTCTGGGTGGCCAACTCGGGCAGCGACACGGTCTCCGTCGTCACGCTGCCGGAGCCGGGCGTTCCCATCGGCGACTGGTATTCGGTGACCACCCTGCCCGTGGGGGCGGATCCCCGAGGCGTCGACATCGATCTCGCCAACGGCGACGCCTACATCGCCAACTTCGGCTCGAACAACGTGACCGTCTACTATGCGTCGGGATTGACCAGCGGGCCGTACGTCGACGGATCGATCTCGGGCATCAAGGAGCCGGTTGATGTCGCCTGGGATCAGACGACGGGCGACATCTACGTCACCAGCCTCTCGGCGGACAAGGTCTGGCTGCTCGGCGGATCCTCGGGCCTGTCCGTCGTCAAGAAGGAGACGATGTCCGTCGCGGGCGTCAACGGGATCTGCTACGACGCGGCGATCGGCGAGATGTACGTAACGGGCTTCGACGACGGCTACGTGGAGGTCACGTCGTAGCGGCGGGTGCGTTTCCGCGCCCATCGACAGGATTAACGTAGGGGCCCCGGTGGGCCCGCCGCTTGACCGGGAAGCGCACTTCCCGCTGGGCGCGCGTGGCGCTCCTGGCGGTCCTCACCACGGCGGCGGCGCTCGTCATCGGCCTGCCGCCGGTCGCCGGATCGCCGACCTCGCTCGTCGTGATCGCCCGGCCCGCTGCGCTCCCTTCCATCGCGATCACGTTCGCCGCGAACAGCTCGGCGGAGGTGGAGAGCCTCATCCACTCGGACCATGCCTACATCCGGGCCGGGGACTCCTTCGACCTCGTTTCGGGGAGCCCGTCCACGGTGCCGCTCAACGTCACGGAGTTGAACCTCTGGGCGAAGGAACTCCACAAGGAGTACCCGACCGCGAAGATCTACGAGCATACGGCCGGGCTCGCGCACTACCTCACGCTCGCCGAAGAGGCGAGCCCGCTCGTGAGCGGGATCTACTACGACTACGAGCCGGGCTACGAGCCCGAGTTCAACGCGTCGTTCAACGTGACGCTCGCGAACTTCGACGAGGCGAACACGATCGCGCTCGCGCACGGCCTCGTCAGCGTCGGCTACCCGACGGGGCGCCCGATCCTCTTCCGGACCTACAAGGCGGACGACTGGAACTACGGGGAACTCGCCGACGCGGTCGACCAGCTCGTGATCCAGAGCCAGACGTACTGCCGGATGAACATGACATGGTGGACGGAGGCGGTCGACGACGTGCTGGGCCAGTACGCGAGCGTCCTGCCACCGACCGGTCCCACATTCCAGGTGACGCTCGGCGTGAACTCGACCGTGACGCCGAACGAGGTGAGTCCGCTCCAGGCGTACAACTGCACTCGGCTGCTGACGCATGACGGCCTGACCTCGCTCTATCTCTGGTGGGGACCGGGGGCGAACTCGGACGTGCTGAAGTTCCTCCGGGACATCGGCCGGACGGCGGAGAGCTGACGGGTCCCCGGTGGCCTTTTGGCCCCGCTCGGGCTCCGACGACCCGTGCCGTCGCTCGGCGTCCCGCGCACCCGCTGGCCGGTCGTCGCGTGGATCCGGCTCAAGGTCCCGCCGCCGCCCGCGCCGATGATGCTCACGCCCGGACCTCCGCCGCTCCCGTCGCCGCCGCTCGACATCCTCGAGCCGAACCCCGTCGTGACCGACCCGAGGAAGAAGGTCTACGCGTTCGAGGCCGACCACGGGGATTGGATCGTGCGCCTCATCTGGGACTCCGACGACCCCGAGCTCCTCGAGGCCGAGTGCCGCGCGCCGCTCTATCACGAGCGGCTCCCCCGCGAGGAGGTCCGCCGGTTCTGGGCCGCGGTGAAGGAGCTCGTCGCGCCGATCGGCCCATTGCCGGTGGACTCCGCCGACCCACGCCCCGAGCCGGCCCGCTCAACCTAAAGTCGGGGCCGCGGTCGGCCGCTCGTGCTCCGCTCGACGTTCGTCCACCTGAGCGGGATCGGCCCGGCGACCGAGGCCGAGCTCTGGCGGGTCGGGGTCCGCGACTGGCAGGAGCTGCCGCGCCGGGGCGCCGCGCTCGGCCTCGCGCCCGGCACCATCGAGCGGCTCCGGCGGGAGGTCGACGCGAGCGAGTCCGCGCTCGCCGAGCGGGACGTCGCCTGGTTCGGCCGCCACCTGCCCGACCGCGAGCACTGGCGCCTCTATCCGGAGTTCGCGCGGGAGACTGCGTTCCTCGACATCGAGACGACCGGTCTCTCGCCCTACGCCGGGATCGTCACGGTCGTCGCGGTCCACGGGGGCGGCGCGACCCGCTCGTTCATCGCCGGCGAGGACCTCGAGGAGCTGCCGGCGTACCTCCGCCGCTTCCCGGTGCTCGTCACGTTCAACGGGAGCCGGTTCGACCTCCCCTTCCTCGAGGTGGCGCTGCCCGGCATCCGCCCGCCGAGCGTGCATATCGACCTGCGCTTCCTGCTCTACCGGATCGGGCAGGCCGGCGGGCTCAAACGGATCGAAGAGCGCCTCGCGATCGGCGACCGGGCCGGCGTCGAGGGGGTCGGCGGTCTCGACGCCGTGCGGCTCTGGCAGGAGTACCGGCGGGGCAACCCGGCCGCGCTCGACCGGCTCGTGCGCTACAACCGCGCCGACACCGTGAACCTCGAGCCCCTGCTCGCACACGCGGTACGCGAGCTCACGCAACGGTTGTTGCCGCCCGGCGAGCTCGCCGCTCCCGAGATCGAAGCTCCCCTCCCGCCCGAGTGAGCCAGACCCTTCAAGCCCCGGAGCGTCTCGTCGCCCCCTGCGATGGTCGAATCGCTCCGCATCACGTTCCTCTCGTCGCACCCTCCCGAGGAGTCGAGTCGCGGTGTCGCGCACATCGTCGCCGCACTCGGCCGTCGGATGGTGCGCGCCGGTCACGACGTCGAGGTCTACTTCCCCGTCCTCGACGGCGAGCTTACGCGGCCGTCGGAGTGCGAGGGGATGCGGGGCGTCCCGGTCCCGGCGCGGCCACCCGTCCGACTGCCCTACGGTCCGAGCCTCGCGTACTCCTGGCGCGCCGCGCGTACCCTGTCCCCCGATCGCGACGTTCTCGTCGCGCACAACGAGAACGGCGGGACGTTCGTGATGGACCGGGTGCGCCGGGTGCGGCGCGGGCGGGTCGCCCGCGGACCGGTCGGGGTCCAGACGTTCCACGGGGTCGCCCTGCGATTCCTCGAGGAGTCACGCCGGCGTCGGCCGCGCTCGCTCGGGCCACAGATCG
>JASHUS010000072.1 GCA_030039865.1 Thermoplasmata archaeon | reverse complement strand
GAGCTCGCCGGTCCTCGGCGTATAGGCGTAGAGCTGCGAGGACACGCTCGTCAGGTTGTAACCCGAGGCGGTGAAGTTCTCGTGGATGGTGCTCACTGGGAAGTAGAACGCGCCCGCGTCGGCGACGATACTGTCCGGGTACGTCAGGATGTCTGTATTGTTGTGCGGAATCGCCCGTCCCGAGGAGTTCAGAGCCGTGTACACGCGGGACGACTCGTTGTAAACGCCGTAGGCGGGCAGGGACGAAACCCCATCGTCGGGCAGATCGTAGACTGTGTCACCCCCGAGGGCGATGATCGACCCGGAGGCGGCGATCCCCGTGAATTCCACACCACGGGGCAGGTGCGACGTCAAGTTGGTCGACTGAAAGGAGTTCGACGAATTGAGCAGGAAGACGGGGGACGAGGTCGACGTTGTGAACTTCAGGCCCTGCGTCAGCACGTTGCCCAACGCATCGGTCCCGAGCAGGCTCCATCGGTAGGCGCTCTGATGCGATAGAACCCCCTTGAGCGGAGTGAACGTCGCTCCGTTGTACTCTTCTAGGATTGTGGTGCCCGGGTCGTTCCCGAGCGAGGCGACGGAAATCAAGTAGTCTCCGTTGGGCAGCGCCACGACGCCCCAGTAGGCGTTCGGCGTCTCTTGGAGGACGCTCCATCGCCCCGTGGAAATGGAGTAGCTCAGGAGCGCGTTCGTATAGTTGTCGCCGACGTAACCCTCGGAAAGGAGCGTCGTGCCGTTGGTGGCCTGCGGCGACCCACTGCCGGACGCCAGCTGGTTCACCCCGGTCGCCTCGAAAGCATCGTAGGCTCCGGTTAGGTTCGTGAAGGTCCCTGAGCCCGGCTGGAGCTTCGCCGAGGTTCCCGGGTAGAGAGCCGCGGGCCCGAGCCCGAGCTCGCGGGCCCAAATCGCGCGCAGTCGGGCGGCCGTCTCGTCCGGCGTCGACGGACCGATTGAGCTAGCGGGAATGGTCTTCGTGTCTCCACCGTCGCTAGTGGCCGAGTCGGGCGCCAGCCTAGCGAACGAGGCGAGCGGGTGAGCGCTCGAAAGGGCCGGTAGGATGACGAGGGCCCCCACGACGAACGCCCAGGTCTCGACTGAGAATAGACGGGCGCGCGCCGGCACATTGGACCACCCAGGTTCGCGGCGCGGCCGGGGCGTCGTCACGGCCGAGCGGCTACGGAGTCGGCGTATAACAATCTGTGGGGATTGGGGGCGCGACGCGGCTCGCGCTAAAGGTCCTTGGGGGCCGACGAGACGATCGTCGACTCCGCCCAGTCCTTGACCCGCTCGCGGGCGAGGTCGTGCTCGCGGTAGAAGGCGTGGACCCGCTCGAGCAGTTGCGACTTGCACTCCCCGCAGAGCATCTTGCCGGACCGGCAGTCCGCGGTGATCTCGGCGAACTTCTCGTCGGACTCGGCGAAGCGCGTCCGCCACTGCGCCCAGATCGAGCAGATCTCGGGCGTCGCCCCGAGGCGGCGCTGTTCTTCGACGGTCGCCCGGCCCCCCGTGAACGCGTTGCGGATCTTCTTGTCGACGACCTCGGGGGAATCGTTTAGGAAGAGCGCGTTGTCGGCCCGGTCGCCGCTCGTCGACATCGCGCCTTCGCCCAGCAGACCGGGTACCATCTGGCTGTGGAGCAGGGCGGGCTTCGGGTACCCGAGGCCCTCCGCGACGTCCCGCGTGACCCGGAAGTGCGGGTCCTGGTCGATCCCGCACGGGATGAGGCACGGGACGCTGCGGCCCTCCGCCCACGACGGCCAGAAGCACGGGACGCTCTGGAGCGCGGTGTAGAAGACGAGCCCGATGTTCGTGCTCGGCTCGAAGCCGAAGACCGCCTTCACGGTCGAGTAGGGGATCTTCCGCGCGACCCGGATCGCGAGCGGGTAGAGCGCGGCGATCGAGCGCGAGTCGAAGAAGACGTGCGTGCGCTTCGGGTCGAAGCCGAGGGCGAGGATGTCGTAGAGGTTCTCCCTCCCCCAGTGGGCGGTCTCCTCCCGGGTGAGGCCGCTCCGCGCCCAGAACTTCTCGTCGTCGGTGATCTGGATGTACATCGGGACGCCCATCCGCCGCTGGAACCACTGGCAGAGGTCGAAGTGGAGGAGGTGCGAGGTGTGGAGCGGGCCCGACGGACCCCGGCCCGAGTAGAGGAAGAACGGCTTGCCGTTCGCGTACCCGTCGAGGAGCTGGGGCAGGTCCCGGTGCGAGTAGAAGATGCCCCGGCGGAGCAGCGGGTGGAGCTCGCCGCCCGCGAGATGGTGGATCTTCGCGAGCAGCTCGGGGGTGAGCGCCTGCGTTCCGAACTGCTCGCGCAGCTTATCGTAGTCGATCCGGCCGCGGACCTCGTACGGAGTGACGACGAACTCCTCCTCCGGCCCGGGCACCGACTCCTCCCGGTCAACCTTCGGGGAACGTGATCTTCGAGAGGATCGCCTCTCGCTCGGCGCCCGGCACGCCCGCCGCGCTCAGCGCCTCCGCGACGCACTGGCGGGAGTGCTCGAAATGGATCGTGTGGCCGCACGCGGGGCAGCTGCCCCAGCCCTCGATCAGCCGGCGGAGCCCCTCGCGCGACGACGACGAGTCGCGCCGGGCGAACCGGTCGACGAGGATCTGCGCCCCCGACGCGTTCTCAAGATTCGTGAGAGGTACCCGGACCTGAGTGTTGCAGATCGGGCACCGCGCCGGGTTCCGGCAGGTGCAGGTCATGTCCGGGAAGGTATCTGCCGACGCGGGCTAAAAGACCCGCGCCCCGCGGGCGAATGGATACGTTCATCTGCTTCTCCGACGCTCTGAGCGGGCAATGGCCGAGCCGCCCGAGGAGGAGGCCGCCGATCTGCGCGACGAGCTGCTCGAGATCCTGAAGCAGCTCAACCGCGCGGAGAACGAGGAGGCCCAGATCGAGGGCCTCGAGATCGGCGAGCTCCACCACAAGCTGATTCGGGGCTCCTACCCGCACCTCACCGGCCCCCAGGTCGAGACCGCGGTCGGGGTGCTCGTCGGGAACGGGCTCGCCCGGCAGCTCACGGACATCGAGTACGCCTGGGACCGCGGCCGCGTGATCGGGGAGCGCTACACGATCACGACGCAGGGGAAGGCGTACCTGCTCGAGAGCCTGCGACGCACGAATCGCGTCGAATAGACGCCGGCTTCTCCCGACCGCCGTATTAAGTATTGGAAGCCGGCGTAGAAGGGCGTGCATGGCCCGCAAGGACCGCCCCGATCCGGTCCGGTCGACGCTGGTGGCGATCCTCCAGCAGTTGAACCGGGCCGAGTCCCTGCACGAAGGTAGTGCGGGCGACCAGGTGCTCGAACTGCCCGAGATCGAGCGGGTCCTCGACGGGTTCTGGGCGATCGAGCACGACCACGTGAAGGTCCCGCTGGCGCTCGGCCTCCTCGTCCGCAACGGGCTCGTCGAGGTCCACGGCGGAGGAAGCTACCCCGCCCGGAGTCCGGACCCGCCCCGCGCTCGGTATCAGATCACGGCCGAGGGCAAGAAGTTCCTCATCGAAGCGATGGAGAAGTCGGACCGGATCGCGTAGAAGGACGACCGACGCTGGCTCCGACGGGCGGCGAAAGGACTTTCGGGACGACTCCCCGTAGGGGACGGTGATGTCGGGAAACGCGATCGAGTGGGTCCCCGGCATCCCACGGTGCGATCGCTTGTTCCGCACCCTCAGCTGGGCGGGATTGGTGTTTGGCTCGGCGTCCGTCGCCTTCACGTTCTCGGTCCTGTTAGGGTTCGTGCGGGGCTATCCTGGCGTTTTGACTTTCCCGCTGTTGCTCCTCATCTTCCTAACCGCGGCGAACTCGATCTACGTGTCGCGATTTGCCCAGTTCCACCCCGGAGCGATGGCGATCGGCCTTTCGCCGAACGAACTGGCCCTCCAGGCACCGTTCGGAGTACGGACTTACCCTTGGTCCGAGGTCCGGCTCCGGGACGAGACGCACCTCGAGGTCGGCTCTAGGTGGCAGTTGAACAAGATCCTGCTGAGCCCGGACCAATCTCGTGCTGTCCTGCGACGCGTGCCGCTGGCGCCGTCGGTGTGAGCGACCGTTAAAGAGACGAGCCCTCTCGGGCCCCCATGCGCCTCGACCGCCCGGTCCTTCAGGTGGCGCTCGACTTCGAGAACCTCTCCCGGGCGCTCACCGCCGCGAAGGAGGCGGTGGAGGGCGGCGCGGACTGGGTCGAGGCCGGGACGCCGCTCATCAAGAGCGAGGGGCTCGACGCGGTCCGGGAGCTCAAGAAGGCGTTCCCCGGCCACCGGATTGTCGCCGACATGAAGGTCATGGACACCGGCGCCTTCGAGGTGGAGATCGCCGCCAAGGCCGGGGCGGACATCGTCACGGTCCTGGGAGCGTCCGACGACGGCACGATCGCGGACGCGGTCCGGGGCGCCGAGCTCTACGGAGCCGAGGTGATGGTCGACCTCCTCGGCGTCGCGGACCCCGTCGCCCGGACGCGCCGAGCGGCGGAGCTCGGCGCCGCCGCGGTCTGTTGGCACGTCGGGATCGACATGCAGATGGCCGGCCGGACGCCGTTCGATGTCCTCAGCGACCTGGCCGCCGCTTCCCCGCTCCCCGTCGCGGTCGCGGGAGGCCTCACGAGCGAGACCGTCGCCGCCGCGGTGCGCTCGGGGGCCCAGATCCTGATCGTCGGGGGCGCGATCACGAAGAGCGCCCAGATCACGGAAGCCACGCGGCGGGTGAAGGAGGCGATCGCGACGCAGAAGGAGGTCGCGAGCGAGCTCTACCGTCGCTACTCGGGCGAGGGGGTCCGCGAGGCGTTCCTGAAGGTCTCGAGCCCGAACGTGACCGACGCGATGCAGCGGCAGGGCGCAATGCACGGGATCCTTCCCCACCTGCGCGACCCGTCGGCCCGGGTCGTCGGACCGGCCGTGACGGTCGTCACGCGCGACGGCGACTGGGCGAAACCGGTTGAAGCGATCGACCGAGCGGGCCCGGGCGACGTCATCGTCGTTGACGTGGGGGGAGGGCCGACTGCGGTCTGGGGCGAGCTCGCGAGCTGGAGCGCCCACGTCCGCAAGGTCGCCGGGGTCGTCATCGACGGGGCGATCCGGGACGTCGACGCGATCCTCGACCTCGGCTTCCCGGCGTTCAGCCGCACGACGAGCTCGGACGCCGGGGAGCCGAAAGGCCACGGCGAGATCGGGGTCGAGGTCCACGTGGGCGGACAACGGGTGCGACCGGGCGACTGGATCGTGGGCGACCTGAGCGGGGTCGTCGTCGTGCCCCGGGAGCGCGCCGCGGAGATCGCCAACCGCGCCCTCGACGTGCTCGAGCACGAGAACCGCGTCCGCGAGGAGATCCGCCGCGGATCGACGCTCAGCGCCGTACAGAAGCTCGAACGCTGGGAACGGGTGGGCTAGCCGGGGCGGACGAAGCCCCCTCGGCCAGCGACTCGACAACCTGACTCCGTAAGAGCAGCTCGTTCCGCGCCTCCTCCCACCATCGAGCCTGGTGGCGAGTCGGTCCGACCCACGCATACGCCCATTCGATTGGGTACTCCACGTCCCAGAGAACGAGCGGCTCGGGTTCCGCCATGGGGAGGGTGAGGCGCTCCTTTCCGGCGAGGGCCGACGCGAGTCGGGCGGTCGAGATTCGCCCAAGGTCAACTTCCCGGAGCGCTCCGATGATCTTACGCACCATCCCCCACACGAACGAAGGGGCGACCACGTCCACCTCGAGCCCAGACGAAGTCGCGTGGACAGTCACGGCGTCGATCCTGCGCCACTGCGGTCGATCGGACGGAAGTCTCCGCCCCAGGGAACGAACGTCGATGCTTCCCGAGAACCAGCGCGCCGCGGCGCGCCATTCGGTAACTCGTACGGCGGGGGTGGATTCGAAGTACCGATACGTTCGGCGGCTCGCGGCGCGAACGCGGAAATCCGAGGGGATAGTAGACGCCCTCGTGAAGTAGATTGCCGGCGAGATTCCGTTGAGCGAGCGAAGGAGCGAGGGCCCCGACAGTCGGCTTTCGAGAGCCAGCGCGTTGCCGATAGCGCTAACTCCCCGGTCCGTGCGGCTCGCGACGGAAAGCGAGCTGGCGACGATGGGAAGGCGGTGCCGCTGAATCCCGCGCTCGATCTCCCATTCGACCGTTCTGAGCCCGGGTTGACGCGCCCAGCCGGCGAACGGCCGGCCGTCGTACCCGAATCGCACGAGCCACCGCGTCGTACCGCGCCCGAGCCTCCTCCCGACTATACGTAGCAGGAAGATGGAAGCGAACGACCAGAACCCGTGCTACCCTCTCGCAAATAGCCATCTATTGTCCCCTATAGTGTCTAAATTCGATTACTATATATCACGAGGCCGGGTCCCTCGGCCGATGGCCGAGACGCTCGGTCCGACCCCCGGCGAACGGGAGTAGGAACGGGGACGCGGCGCCATCTACAACGAAGGGAAGTGGTGAACAGGAATGAGTGCGCAAAGTAGCGCCGGGACGCCGTCGACCCCGCCGAGCCCGCCCACGACGAGCCCGCCGACCGATTCGCTATCGTCCCCCGCCCCGCAGCGCCGACGCGGGTCGACGATCGGGATGGGTGTGGCAATCGCGATCGCGATCGTCCTTCTGATTGTCGGGATCGGCGCGGGGTACTACATCGGCGCCTCGACAAGCAAGAGTAGCACCTCGACTGTGAACATCACGGAAGCCGGATCGACCCTCCTCGAGCCGCTGATGCAGATCTGGAGCCCGAACTACACGAGCCAGGTGAACTCACACGTCACAATCTCGACCAACGGGGGCGGGAGCGGTACGGGCCAGAGCGAGGCAGAAGCCGGGACTATCGACATCGGCGCCTCGGACGCGTACGTCACACCGGGGCTCGGCGTCATCAACGTCCCGGTCGCGATCTCCTCCCAGCTGGTCATGTACAACCTGCCGGGCCTGACCAACGTCCACCTCAACCTGAACGGGACAATCCTCGCGATGATCTACATGGGACAGATCACAATGTGGAACGACCCGCTCATCGCGGCGGCGAACCCCGGCGTCAACCTCCCCAGCCAGGCGATCGTGCCGGTCGTGCGCGCGGACTCGAGCGGCGACACGTACATCTTCTCGACATACTGCGACATGTCCGACAAGGCGTGGTTCTACGGGAACTCGACGAAGGCGTTCCAGACGACGCCCCCCGCGAGCGGCTTCCAGTCGGGCACGGCGAACACGGGCGTGATCACGAAGCTCACCGAGACCCAGTACAGTCTCGGCTATGTCGGTATCAGCTACGAGGGCGCTGCGCTCGCGACGGGGAACCTCGGCTACGCGGCGCTTGGCGACAATAACGCGACGGGCGCGGGCGGCACCGTGGCCTCGAACTACATCCTTCCGACGCCGCAGAACATCAGCTACGACGCGAACCTGGGACTCGCGCGACTCAACTACGCGGTCTACGGACTCGCGGTCAGCCTGATCCTCGGCGGAAGCCCCGCGGGCCCGACCACGTGGACGCCTGGCAGCGGAGGGACGAACCCGACGGCCGCGAGCCCGACGCCGTACCCGATCGTGAACCTCGAGTACACCATCTTGAAGACGTCACCGGCGAGCCCGTCGCACCAGACCTACGTCGTTCAGTTCATCCAGTGGTGCATCGCGTGGGGTAACGCCGAGAACTACCTCAAGCAGGTCAACTTCATCCCGCTGACCCCCGAGATCGCGGGATACGACCAACAGGCGCTGGCCTCGATCTCGATCAGCTCGTAGGGAGGGAGGTGCCCGAGAGCCCGTCACCGGACTCCTCGGGCCCCCCCGAGAGCCGGCAACCCGTTCCCCCCGCCGCAGCGGGGGTTCGCCACATTTTGCGAAAGGTCGTCCCGTACGTCCCCGCCCTGATCCCGCTGGGCCTGACGCTCGCGATCGTCTTCACGCTCCTCTACGAGAGCCATCTCCAGAACTTCGGCTGGGCGTTCTTCGGCTTCAACTTCGCCGACTACGGGATCATGATCTTCGTGGTCGGTTCCTTCCTCACGAGCGTCCCGGCGCTCCTGCTCGCGATGCTCATCGGCCTCGGGATCTCGATCGCGTCGACCACGTACCTCCCGCGGTTCGTCTCGGCGTGGCTCGACCCGTTCGTGGACCTCTTGGCGGGGATCCCGAGCATCATCTACGGCATCTGGGGCTACTTCGTCGTTGCGCCGTACTTCGGGGTGAACGTCTGGCCGTGGTCGGTCATGCATCTCGGATGGATCCCAGGATTCGGACGGGCCCAGTTCTCCCCGGCGCCGTCCGGAGATGGCCTCGCCCTCGCGATCATCATCCTCACCCTGATGATCCTTCCGATCACCACGCTCCTCATGCGGGACGCCCTGCGTTCCGTCCCGCGGGACCTCTGGGAGAGCGGTCTCGCCCTCGGTGCGACACGCTGGGAGGTCACGCGCCGAGTCGCGATCCCGTACGCGAAGCGCGGCGTCTGGGGCGCGGCATTCCTCGGCTTCGGTCGCGCGATCGGCGAGACGGTGGCGGTCGCCATGGTCATCGACCAAGCGCAGAAGCTCCCGCTCAACGTCTACGACGGCACGTCGACGATGGCATCGCTCATCATCGAGACGATCGACTCCGCCTTCATCCTCACGCCGCAGGGCGTGCTGTACCTTCGGTTCCTCACGGAGCTTGCACTGATCCTGCTCGCGATCACGCTCGCAGTGAATATCGCGGGCCGCTGGATCATCCGCCGGACGTTCACCGAGGTGGCGGGGATCTAGGAGCCGGACGATGGCGACCCCTCCTCTGCCTGCCACCTCCCGGATCGAGTCGGACGACATCCGCTTCGACCGGGTCGGCCACGCGCGGCGGCGGCTCGCACTCGACCGGGCGGCCAGCTGGCTACTGCCGCTCCTCTTCCTGGTCGCGATCTTCCCGATCCTCGACCTCGTCTACTGGGTCTCCGAGCACGCCGTGCCGGGGTTCACCTGGCAGGTGATCGTCACGAACCCGTCGGGGAACGCGGGCGGTCTCTATGCGCCGCTGATGGGCTCGCTCTCGATCCTCGGGCTCGCGACCGGCTTCGCGATCGCCTTCGGATTCTTCGGGGGGCTCGCGACGGCGGAGTTCCTCGGCCCCCGATCCGCCGAGATGGTCCGAATCACGGCGAACGTCATGGTCGGCACGCCCGCGATCATTGTCGGACTCTTCGGCTACTTCGCGTTCGTGATCTACTTCGGCTGGCACCTGACGCTCGCGGCGGCGTCGCTGACGCTCGGGATCTTCATGACGCCGTACGTGTTCCGGTCGACCGACCTCGCGTACGCGACCGTGCCGTCCCACATCCGGGAGGCCGCGTACGGCTCGGGGGCTGGCGCGGGGCAGTACCTGATCCGGGTCGCGACACCGATCGCGTTCCCGCAGGTGCTGACCGGCGTCTTCCTCGCGATGGCGATCGGCGTGGGCGAGACCGCGCCGCTGGTACTCACGACGCTCCAGTCGAACCTGCCGCCGACGGGTCTCTTTTCACCGTCGAACGCGCTCCCATTCTACATCTGGAGCGGGTACACCTCGATCTTCCCGACGGAGATCCGCCTCGCGTTCCAGGCGGCGTTCCTGCTGCTCATCATCGTGGTCGGGCTTAATATTCTGGTCCGGGTCATCGCCGCGCGCGCGCGGAAGCGCTTGGAGGGACTGTTCCAATGAGCGCCGGCGCATCGATCCCAAGCGACGGGGCGGTCATGGCCGTCGACAAGCTCTCGGTGCTCTCGAAGCAGCGACGCATCCTCGATGGCGTCTCGCTCGACTTCGCCCCGCATTCCCTGACCGCGGTCGTCGGCCCCTCCGGATGCGGCAAGACGACGTTCATCCGGACGCTCAACCGGATGACCGAGCTCACGCCCGGCCTCCGGGTGGAGGGCGCCGTCCGGTACCTCGGGCAGGACATCTACGACCCGACGGTCAACCCGGTCCTCGTCCGACGGCGGATCGGGATGGTCTTCCAGCGCCCCACGGTCTTCCCCATGTCGATCTTCGAGAACGCGGCGTTCGGGCTCCGCCTCATTCACGAGGACGAGGACGTGATCGACGCGGCCGTCCAGGAGTCGCTGACGCGTTCGGGGCTCTGGGACGAGGTCAAGACCGACCTCGACCGGTCCGCGCTATCGCTGTCGGGCGGCCAGCAGCAGCGCCTCTGCATTGCCCGGGCGCTCGCGGTCCGG
The DNA here is from genome assembly GCA_030039865.1 of Thermoplasmata archaeon. Taxonomy (GTDB): domain Archaea; phylum Thermoplasmatota; class Thermoplasmata; order Lutacidiplasmatales; family UBA184; genus Lutacidiplasma. The sequence goes on along the minus strand of JASHUS010000072.1, from coordinate 10,848 downwards.
CCTAAAGTGCTCCTGCTCGATGAGCCGACCAGCGCGCTCGACCCAGCCGCGACGCAGCGCGTCGAGCAGACGATGGAACGGCTCAAGCAGGAAATCGTCCTCGTGCTCGTGACGCACAACGTGGGCCAGGCGGCGCGGGTATCGGATCGCCTCGCGTTCCTCCACGCGGGCCACCTCGTCGAGATCGGCCCGACCGCGGAGGTCTTGGAACGTCCGCGCGAGGCGCTCACGCAGCAGTTCGTCACCGGGAGGTACGACTGATGAAGGGGCAAGCCCCCAAAGAGGATCCGCCGGTCGGAGCCGACCCGCAGGAGATCGTGCTCTTGAAGCACCACGTCGCCGAGATCGCCGAGCTCGCGCTCGGGATGGTCGCGGACGGGACGCGGGCCCTCCTCACCGCGGACACGCACCTTCGGGACTCCGTCCTCGCCCGCGATCCCGTGCTCGACCGGTACGACCTCAACATCGAGATGGAGGGCGTGCGCGCGGCGGCGATCCATCAGCCCGAGGGCCGGGACCTCCGCACGCTCGAGGCGGCGCTCAAGATCGCGACATGCTACGACCGCATCGGCCGACTGGGCTACGATCTCGCGCGCAGTGTCACCACGACCCAGGCCACCACCGCGGAGACCGACGCGATCCTTCGCCAGATGGACGAGCGCGCGCGGTCGATGGCGCGGCAGGCGATGCACGCCTTCCTCGCGAACGATGCCGAGGAGGCGCACGCGGTCTTCCCCCTCGACGACGAAGTCGACCGGCTCTGCCGCCAGGTTCAGGCACGGATCATCGAACTGATGCGGGCCGGGGGGCCAGCGGTCGAGCGACTGGCGTACGAACTGCTCGCCTCGCGCCACCTCGAACGCGTCGCCGACAATGCCTGCAAGGTCGCCGAGAAGACGGTCTACGCGATCACGGGAGAGCGGCGCAGCGAGTACTTCCCGCCCCGGCTGATGTCGTAGCCCAGTTCAAGGGCGATGGAACCATTCCGGCGGAGTATCGGCGCTAAGTCAGGATGAGATTGGAGTAGAAGCCCACGTACGTCTCGTTGAACAGCTCCGGATTGAGGATGACGAAGTCCGAGGCTCCGACCGGGATCGCGAGATTCAGGTGGGTGATCGTTCCGTTGTCGACCTCCCCCGAGGTCCATTCGTAACCGCCCACCACGAGCGTCCTCGCCAGATGCTCAAGTTCAGCGGGAGTCATCAGGTAAAGGTAGATCTCGAGAACGTCGTAGAACGTGCCGTTGAGCGTGCAGTTCGAGGTCGCGAGGAGTTCTATCGCGTCAAACTGTCCGCCGGGGATGCTATCCACGGTCTGGGACGGCACAAGAACTGTCCCGCTCGAACCAGTGTTGCCAGCGTGAATCTTACCGACCGCGGCATAGTAACCGACGATGATGATGACTACGACCACGATCGCGAGTACGGCGTAGAGCAGAGTCGACCGGCGCATGCCGGACGACACCGAGGGAGTGCCGGGTGCAGCGGTAGCGGGCTCAGGCGAAGCGGGGGGTGAACCTGCGCCGTCGCTGGTACTGCTCGAACCACCCGCGGCCACGAAGCCCGTCGAGGCGAATCTGCATATCAAGTATCCCCTCGCAACGCACGAGACGCTCGACAATCTCCGGATTCCTACGTGGTTTTCGTGGGAAGCGGACGGGCCAAGCCTTCCGTGGCGGGTCGAGAGCTCGTGCCCAAGTCCGCCAGGTTCGTGGCCGGAATCAGTAGAGCTCCTTCGCCTCCGGTCGGGACCCGCTCGGGCTCCGAGCGGTCCCACGAAACGCCTTTAGACGCGACCTCGCGTCAGATGTCGCTGGCGGTCGCGTGCTCCCGTAGTCTAGTCCGGTCAAGGATAGAGGGCCTTCGAGACGTCGCAGGCGACGTCGAGGAAACCCTCCAACGCGGGTTCAAATCCCGCCGGGAGCAATCTATCCGCCGCCGCCCCCACAACCTCCTGTAATCGGGCTCGGAGGCTGCTCCGGCCCGGTGTCCATCGCGCAGATGGGGACTGTTCGATGAATGACCCTGATCCCTCCCAAGCGCGAAGGAGGCAGATCCGCAAGCGATCCATATGATCGCCGGAGGAGACGGCCTTCGGAAACAGAACTGGATGTCCGCCCGATTCTGGTAGGGCTACCGTTGCATCACGGCGCTCTTCGATCAAGCTAGCTGTTCGTGAAGCGAGCGGGAAGAACATTGTCGGCCCATCCTAGACTAATGTGGCGCGTCGATCGGGGAGGATTCCTTCGCGATGGGGGTCGGCCCTGCGACAATCTCTCGCCGGAGCGCGATCTCGGGGCGGAGCGTTCAGATCGATAGGGCGTGCCTGGCGGAGCCGGAACCCAACGGATGCAACCGGTGAACACTACTGGATTCCTTTCATCGGTCGCCTCGGGTGTTCAACGTATGCAATGTAGACTCGCCCACGCAGGTATAACATCGGTGGCGACTCTGCTCGAAGCGAATCCAGCGAGAAGCGCGGCCCGACGTCCACGAAGCGAAGCTGTTGGGTAGAGTGATGCCGACTGCTCACGAGAAGAATCCGCTGAATCAGCGCCGACCGGGTCCAAGCGTTAGAGTGCGGCGGGCCACGCTGCGGGACTTCGAGCTTCTCGTGCGACACCGGCAAGAGATGTGGAGGGACATCGGGATATTCACTCGCGAGGAGGTGGCCGAATCGGCCTCTCCCTACCGACAATGGGTTCGCTCGGAGATGCGAGAGAAACGGTTCCTAGGGTTCGTGGCAGAAGACGGCCGAGGGCGCGTATTGGGAAGTGGGGGGCTCTGGCTCCGGCCGGAACAGCCGAGGCCGGGCCGGCTCGCGGGGATGCACATGCCGTACATCCTCTCGATGTACACGGAACCCCGTTTTCGTCGATCGGGCGTAGCCACAGCCCTGGTGATGGAGATGGTCCGGTGGTGCCGAGCGAACGGTTTCCGTAGCCGGGTTACGCTGCATGCGTCACGATCGGGTCGACCCGTGTACGAGCGGGTCGGGTTCAAACCGGGGAACGAGATGACGTATGATTTGGCCGAGTAACCTCGAGATTTCCGACTCGCAGCCTCCCTCGGCCATCGGTTCGTCCCCTCAGCACGCGATCAATGGCGATCGCGGGAGCTAGTCGACGACGAACAGCGTCGCGCCCCCTTCGCTGTAGGATCGATGCGGAATTCCATCCTGGCCAACCACGTAGGCCGCTCCCTGCCGAATGGTGTGGATGGTTCCATCCTTCTGCTCCGAAACGAACGCGCCCCGCACGCACAGTACGACGTGCCCCCGATCGCACCAGTGATCTGCCCGGTACCCGGCAGAGTACTCGAGCATGCGGATCCGCATGTCCTTGATCGTGTACGTGCGCGATCGCACGACGCCCTGTTCTCCGGGGTGTTCCTCTGGGACTATGCCTTCCCAATCGATCGCCGAGAACGGAATTCCTTCGAGCCGCATACCGATCAAGCTCGGTTGGTCGACTTGACCATTGCCCCGCGACGGGGACGGAGGTCCGCAACGGTCCATGGACTGAGTCTGAGCAAGGCACCCGGGAAGTACGACCTGCTCGGCCAGACCTAACGATTCTTCCGCCGTACGGGCGCCAAGCGAGCCAACCAGACCCGGTCGACCCATTCGGGTCCAATGCGGTCTCTCTGGCGGAGCACTCCCTCGCGCCGGAGACCGGCCTTGTGAAGCACTCGCAACGAGGCGCGATTTCGGGCCAAAGCGCTCGCCTCAATGCGGTGCAGCCGGAGGACTCGGAATCCCACGTCGCACATGGCGCGCGCGGCTTCGGTCGCGTAACCGCGACCCCGGAATTCGGGGGCAATCCAATAGCCGAGCCCGGCGACCCCGTCCATCACCGAGAACTGGCCGATTCCGATCATTCCGGCCAACGGTCCGTCGGGGAGCGCGATCGCGAGGTGGAGCGACCGTCGTCCGCGTGCGGCCGTACGACTCCGCCGAACAAATCGAATCGCGTCCTCAAGCCGGTAAGGTTGAGGCAGATGGCGAATTCCCCAGCGAGTCGTGGGATCATCGCACGCGTGCTGGATCGCCGGAGCGTCGGAGAATTCGGGCAGGCGGAGCGTGAGACGACGGGTCCGGATGGGGAGGTGGGGCCACTTCGAGGCGGGGAACACGAGCGACCCCACGGCCGAGCATGGCTCCGGCCGTATTAGCCCCTCCAGTACGGACAATGTCGAGGATCACGTAATCACCGAAAGCGTGTCGACGCGACGTCCGACCCCGGCGCGTTGGGCTGGCCTAGGATTTATTCCGGAACGAGTGTCTGCCTGACATCAGCGAGTGGGTGCCCTTCGAACGGGTTCGGCACTTGGTAACGGTGCCCGTCATCGTGAACGGGTCCATCCGGACGCGGTTTGTCATCGACACGGGGATCGGCCCAAACCTCATTTCGACAGCGATCGCGGAACGGGCGGGCACCGCGCCTACGTCGGAGACGACCACGGGTCGACGGATGTCCGGCCAAGTGATCTCTTCCGCGATCGAGATCCTTCCCTCACTCAAGCTGGGAGACGTCGTCTGGAGCGATCTCAAAGTGTCCCGCTTCGACCTGGCGCGCTTCGACCGATCCCTTCGCGACCTCGGCGGCATCCTTGGCCTGGGGCCCTTCGAGCGCCTGCCGTTCACTCTGGACTATGAGCGCGGCGCTTTGGGGCTGCATACGAGTGGTGCGCTTGGCCCCGCCGGCGACCCCGGATACGAGGAGGTGGCGCTCTACCGGCGCCCGGAGGATTTTGGAATGAGCGCGTTCGTCGATCTGTCGCTGCCCAGTGGAAACACCGCACGGGTCGAAGTGGATTCGGGCTCGGATAGCCTCGTGCTCGACGAGCGATTCTTGGAAGATCTCGGCGTGCACCTCGGGACTCCGTCCGTGCGCACCGTGGAGGGCGAGGACGAGACGGGTTACCATTATGCCCGGCACTTCACGGAAGTAGCGGGCACGTTCCGGCTGAAAGGGACGGCCGCCGTTATGCAGACGAACCCGGCGGTCATGTTCCAGAGGATCATCCACGACGGCTTGCTCGGGGACGCCTTCCTTCGTCGCTTCCGGGTCACGTTCGATCTGGGCCGGTCCCGAATCGGATTCGCGCCCCGCGGCGGCACCAGCTCTCGTCGCGGAGGCGGGCCGGGGATATAGGGAAACCAAGGTCGACGCAGGGGCTCGTCGAGGAAGAGGGCGGGGGCTCGCGGGCACCAGAGGGGACTGCGGTCTACTCTCCGCCGGGTGAGGGACCGTTCCTTCAGCTATCACCGAAGTCGGTCGATAGGAAGGGAGTTGTGAGTCTCACTGGGTCGTGCACGAGACAGGTCCACTCCCACCGATTCCGTCTCCGTCGCATGGCGTGGCCGAGAACAGCGCGGCGAACAGCCGACCGGGGCCGGTCAGCGAAGCTCGACGATTTCGACCTTCGGGCGAGTACTCGACCAGGTTGAGAATCGCCAGTCTCTTGAGGCGGTAGCTGGCCGTTTGGGGTGGGAGCCCCAGCTTATTCCTGAGGTAGGACGGGGCCTTGTCGATCACCCCCGACGTTTCCCACGGCAGTGAACCGAGGACTTCGCGCAACGGTCGACTCAGATTTTGGGGATGGATCTTGGGGAGGGGGAATCGAACGATCCGCTCTTCGAGACGCTGATTCCGGCCGGTACCGAGACGCTCCTTCACGTAGAACGCCTCCGCGTCGATGAGCAGACATCCGAGCGTGGCCGCGCCGGCCATTATGTTCGTCGCGTCCGACGCTACGATAGTGACCTTCGCCTCACCCACGCTCCCGATCTCCTTTCTCACTTCGATGATTCGGGTCAGGATGTCGATCATGTCGAACGGATCGACCTCCCTTAGATCGCACGAAGTGCCGGGGAGCATCTCGGCCGTCGCGCGAACGTCTCCGGCCGCTCGCACGCTGCGTGCATCGGGACCGTGGAGAACCACGACGTGGTCGACCGGGGGTGGAACCTTGAGTGCAATTCGCGCCCCCTCCGACCCCGACCCGATCAAGCTGATTTGCACGTTCCTCATGGACCGTCCTCACATCACGCTCTGATTTCTCCGTAGACGGGAAGCGGACTGCCTGACTACTCGGCTCGCGGCCGTCGAAATCTTCTCAGATTCGCATTGATGCCGTGGGGGCCCCGAGGGGAGCCCACGAGCCGATCACTCGGATGGTAACGCCCGACGCGCCTCCGCGGCATGGCCCCCTGGCTGGTCAGCCTGGCCATCGCTTCGTCAGCGCTGGAAGGGGTTGCCCCGGCCCCATAGGGGTAGAGCCGGGGCTTGGAGGTCGCCGTCGCAGGCTCAGGAGACACCGTTGCCCTCGAACGAGTAGTAGATCATCTCGAGGGAGGGCCAACCGTTGACCACGTTCGCGACGATCGAGGCGGGATTGACCCATGGGGCCACGGTAATCCACTCATTCTCCTGCTGGGTGTTGGCGTACAGGTTGAGCAAGTTGTACACCGAGTCGACCTGGTTCCACTGGACCACTCCCTGAGCGAGGTTCAAGTTCGTGTTCGCGATGCCCGCCCAGTAGAGGGCCGCCTCGTACGCCGCGCCCTGGCATTCCTGGGGGATGTACGACTGGTTCGCCCAGTACGTCAGGACCGACCAGCCATCCCCGCTCACGCAGCTCGGGTTGTCGTTCGCCGAGCTGGTGAAGGTGAGGTAGATGGTGTCGGCGGCCGCGTACGTGCCCGACGCGGCTCCGTACGCCGCCCAGTAGTCGTACGGCTGTTCGTAGTCGGGAGCCCACCCCATGAACCACAGGGCCCACGGGCACTGGCCATCCGGTAGCAGGTTGGAGTAAACGATTGCCGGTGCGACCGGAAATACGTCGAACACGATCGCGCCACCGGAGAGCGCCGACACCTCGCTGCCCCACAGGTCCAACACCGACTGATGCGTGGGGTCGCCGAGGTCGTACAGCGCCGGGACGTGGAGCGGATTCGACGCGCTGTAGATCCCGCCCGGCCCGAACTGCGGGTCGTAGACCGGGGAGCTCGGGTCGTTCAGCTGCGCCCAGTACCACGCCGCCGAGCCGATCGTCGAGGCGTCGGTGCTCGGATTCGTGAACTGCCCGGTCGCCACGTCGTAGTTGGGCCAACTGATGTTCGTCGGGTAGTAGTCGCCCATGTACTCGGGGATGAACCCGCCGTAGTTGAACGCGAACTGGACCCCCTCAATCTGATTGAACTGATCCTGCACCGAAGCGTCGGGGTACGCTGCGTCCAGGAACCCGCGCAGTCCGATGTAGGAGAGCGAGTTGGGCTGGATGTTGACCGGATACGGATCGTACGTCTTCAGCGCCGCCAAGTCTATGTTCGTGTTGAGGGCGAAGTTGTACACCGAGGTCGTCGGCATGATGTCGAGCTTCAGGTCCCCCTTCTGGATCAACGCGAGCATCGTCGCCGTGTCCGAGGAGGATATCCCGACGTAGTCGGCCTGGCCCGCCAACGCGGCCTGAATGCCCGGAACGTCGTCGTCCTCCCAGTACACCGTCACGGACTTCGCGTACGTCCCGGGGGCCGGCTGGCACCAAGGCTCCCCCGCGCACCCGGAAGGCTGCTGATACGCGGGATTCGCTTCCATGTCGTACCCGATCGCGGGATTGGCGTTCTTGAGGTAGTACGGGCCGCTCCCGACCTCGTTGAACGCAACGTTTGGCTCCAGTAGCGGATAGTCGGTGGTCGCGATTTCCTCGTACGAATCCCAGGACGTCGGCTTCTGGGAGGCTACATAGTTCAGGAACGCCGGCTGGCTCGTGTTCGTGGCGCCGCCCGGCAGTAGTTCGGGGAAGTCACCTCCGGCGTTCGAGTAGCCGGGCACCGTCGCGCCCTCCGAGATGTACCATCCCGCGGAGACGATGTTCCCGGCGGTTCCATGGGACATGTACGACAGGAACGCCGGCCAGGTCTCGCCCGCGCCATCCACGTGGAACGTGATGCAACCGTTCGCGCTGGTCATCGCCGACGACGGACAGAACGACGTATCGTTCACAAGCATCGAGCTCAGGATGTTCTCGGGCGTGTTGTTGTACGGCGCATGAATTCCGGCGTCCCACGCCGAGTTACCCTCGGGCAAGAGCGCCTGAGCGACGATCCAGCCGGGGTATACGGTCGCCGACGGCAGGTCAGCGAAGGCGAGCTGTCGGGCAATCGAAAAGAACACGTCCGATGGGTAGACGGACCACGACTTTCCGGTCGCTGGGTCGTAGAAGTTCGACGTCTTCGAGATCACGAAAGTGTAGTTGTAGCCCGATATGAGGTCATTTCCGTAGAGCGACGTGCATTGGGGGCTACCGGGAACGCAGGTCGCGATCTCGGGCATGTAATTCGCATACCCCGGACCGGAGTCGGTCCCGTTGTACTGGATCAGATTCTGAAAGATGTTGAGGGCGACCTCGCTTCCGACCGTATAGTAGTCTGCCGCCGGATCGAGCGTCACGGCGCCACCCGGAGCGACCTCGTACGACACGATCGAACCGGGGTGTGGGCTCACGGCCTTCGAGGAAGGATGGCAGTACGTGCAGCCCAGCGGGGTGCCCGCCGCCGCTACGTAGACCGCCCAGACGTAGGAAATCGGATTGCTCGCTCCACCCGGACCCACGGCGCTGCCTCTGAGGGTGATGTTCGCGGTGCCGGGAGCGGTTAGCGTGTAGCTGGCGGTCACGGAGGACCCCGGACCGGAGTTGCTCCGTTGGACCGCGCCGGCCCCGGCCGATATCGACATCGGTCCGTTCGACCAGCCCGGCGATGGCGGCGTGCCGATGTACGAAGCGCTGACCGTCACCGCTGCACCGACCGTGACCCACGGCTCAAAGCCATTCGCGGTGCCGTTGTTGAACGTCGTGGAGATGGATGGGTAGGTGCCGTACGACGCGTTGCCGTACGAGAGATTGACATTGACGGGAAAGAGACCCAACGATCCACTGTGGACTGCGCCGCCCGTGTCCACCGCGCTCGCCGACATGACGTAGAGTCCTGCCGTCGAATAGCTGTGGGAGATCGTCGGATCGGGCGAGACCGTGGTAGTCCCGTCTCCCCAGGCGATCGCATACGACTTGACCGTCTCAGAGCCCGTCGCGATCACGGTACCCGAAACGGATTGACCGGCAGACAACTGAGCGTACTGCTGATCATAGCTCGGTCCTTGGGCCACAAACAACTGGACGTCGTTCTCGGTAGACGCACACGCCGTGGACGGAACGCAGGACGTGCTGGAGCTTGTACTCGGCTTGACAGCCTGCAGGCCCAGATACCCCGCACCAGCGATAATCAAGACCACCACGATCAAGATGACCATGGCCACGGTGGTCGCCATTCCACGCTCATCGTCGCGACGAGGCGCCCCCGAACCGGCACGCGGAAACTCTGCTGCGGCCATTGCCAACCCTCGAGTATCGCGAAATCGAGGAGTAGTACAAATAGCGGACCCGACTTGCATAGAATGCGTGCGTTGTATACAATGCATGGAATCGGGCCGATCCTCGACTTGGATGATACCCGTCGTCGGGGCACTTGTTACGTTCCAGCGTATCTACGGGGCGCGGAAAGAACCTCTTCACCCGTGGGATGGGGGATGAGGCCAAGTCGATGCGTGCCTCGCGATGATTCTCGATTTCTGGCGGCAGCGCAAAGCGACCCCGCTCAAGGCCGACCCGCCAGCGGAGTCAACGGGATGGGTTCGGGGTGTCGGTTGAGATGGGATTCTAGCACTCTACCCCGGGTGACCCGCTAGCTCTTCGCGTTGCGATCGGAGATTCGGCGGACGTGTCCACGGTTCCGGAGAAGACCGATGGAAACCGAGCGCGGACCTCGGTGATGTACCTATCTCGAGAGATGGATCTACCGAACCTCGTACGATCCCACTGCGCAAACTGCTGCTCCAGCCGATCCAGCGCGTCCACGAATCTCCTTAGATTTCGGGCCCACGCGGCGCTGTCCGGCTGCGGGGACGCGATGAGCGACGAAATCTGCTGCATTAGTCGCCCTTTCTGGATCATGCACGGAACCCAGGGAGTTTTCAGGCAAACTCCCCACTCACCCCTCAACAGATCCTTCCACTGTTCCTCCGCTGCAAGAGATTCACGCTGCTCCTCGGATCCAGTCTCCGGCACGAAGGTCGAATAGAGTTCGGGTTCCCCGCGTCGAATCCGGTGAAGAGCCCGCCGAAATTCTTCGATGAACAGCGCGTGAAGGTCGATTTTCCTCGCCCTGGCCCGTCGGATACTCCCCGCGTACCCGGCGGAGTACCAACCCGTGCCGTCCGACGTCACATACGTCGGAACGGGAAAGAGGCCCCGGGCCTGCCAATCGGAGAGCTCCTCCACCGTCAGCCCGCACCGACTCGCGAGCTGGTCGAGCGTCACGAACGTCGATCGGATGTAGCGCTCATCCTCTCGTTCGAACCGGATCGGAGGTGGTGACTTGACCGGCCGATCGATCTCGGTCATCACGTTGCCGAGCCTCGCGGCCTACTTACTCATTCTCTCCGGCCAAATCGGCGATCGCGTCGAACGAGTACATCCATCTGAGACATACCCAACTACCGCATCGCGTCTTGCGTGATGGCTCGCAGTCTCCAGTGCCGGCTTGCTGCTGAGGGCTCGGACCTAAGTTATGGTAGTACGCCGGTTCCCAAGCAACGCAAGGTGTGCTGATGGGACTGCGATATTTCGGAATCCGCGTCCGAAGCCTTGACGTATCAATCCGCTTCTACTGCGACGACCTCGGTCTGAAAGTAGTGAGACGCGGTCGGGGCCCCGGACGCGGGCAATGGGTGCTCCTCCGTGATCCGCGGACCCGGCAGCAGCTTGAGCTGAATTGGTATCCACTCAC
>JASHUS010000071.1 GCA_030039865.1 Thermoplasmata archaeon | reverse complement strand
CCGGCGCTCGCGGCGGCCCCCGCGCCGACGAGGATCCCGAGCCGGACCAGGTCGATCGAGCGCGGATCGGCGAGGACGAAGCCGCCGACGGCGACGAGGCAGATCAGGGCGGTGATGCCCGGCTTCGCGAGCTGGAAGAGGTCCCGGCCGACCGAGGGGGGCCGGGCCGGGGAGGAAGGCACGCCCTCGGACGTCATCCGACCCCTCTCTCCGGGCGGCCCTCAGCCGTCACCGGGTCGGCCGAACGGGGCGTCCGACGGCGCCTCGGATCGGCTCGCCACGTCGCGCGTCGAGGGCGGAACGGGGGTCTCGGTCGCCGCGCGCCGGGCCCACTCGAGCCAGCGCCGCGGCATCTCGCGCAGGTTCGCGAGGATCGCGAGGAGGAGGAGGAGCCCGAAGAGCACGGTCGCGATCCCGAGGTGGACGAGGATGAACGACTGGTCGAGCCGGCTCACGACGACGAGGCCGCCGAGGAGCGCCTCCGTCACGACGAGGCCGAGGCAGACGATCGCGAGCCGCTGGAGGACGCGACGGCCCTGCTCGAACGCGAGGCCGAGGAGCGTCGTCGCGAGGACCATGACCGAGAGGAAGAACGCGCTGACGCGGTGGCTCCACTCGGCGATGACCCCGCCCTGGAACGCGGGCAGGAAGTTCCCGTTCCCGAAGCAGGACGGCCAGTCCGGGCACGCGAGGCCGTTGCCGCTCGCCATCACGTTGCCGCCGAGCAGGATCGTCGTGTAGCAGAGGAGGCACGCCATCGCGGCGGCGATGCGGAAGAGGTCGTGGCCCCGCCGCCCCATCGGTCTAGGGCACCTCCGCGCCGGTCGCGGTCGGCAGGGGCACGGGGGTCCGGACGGGCGCCGGCTCGGGCGCGGGCCCGGTCATCGTGACCGCGAGCTCCTCGCCCCATGGGTCGGGGGTCGTGACCGGCTCGCCGCCGTAGTAGCTGTAGACCATGTTGAACAGGAAGATCAGTTGCCCTATCCCGAGGATGTACGCACCGAGCGTCGAGATGAAGTTCAACGCCTGGAAGTTGCCCGAGTAGAGGTAGGTGTAGACGCGGCGGGGCATCCCCTCCGCGCCGAGGATGAACATCGGGAACAGGAGGACGTTGATCCCGACGTACGTCATCAGGAAGTGGATCTGGCCGAGGCGCTGGTTGTACCAGCGCCGCGTGATGATCGGGAAATAGAAGTAGATCCCGGCGAAGATCGCCATCAACGTCCCCCCGAGCAGGATGTAGTGGAAGTGGGCGACGACGAAGTACGTCCCGTGGTAGAGGTAGTCGATCGGGATCGAGGCGAGCATGAGGCCCGAGAGGCCGCCGATGACGAATCCGGTGATGAACGCGACGCAGAACCACATCGGGAGCGCCATCCAGATGCGGCCGCCCCAGAGCGTCGCGACCCAGTTGAACGTCTTGACCGCCGACGGGACCGCGATCGCCATCGTCGCGAGCATGAAGACGAAGCGGATGTTCGTCGAGATCCCCGTGACGAACATGTGGTGCTCCCAGACGGCGAAGGAGAGCACCGCGAAGACGCCGAGCGCGATCGCCATCGCGCCGTAGCCGAAGATGTCCTTGCGCGCGAGCTTCGGTAGGATGGTCGAGATCAGGCCGAACGCCGGCAGGACCATGATGTAGACTTCGGGGTGCGCGAAGAACCAGAAGATGTTCTGGTAGAGCAGCGCCCCGCCGAGCGGGGTGCCGTTCACCGCCGCGAGGATGTGCGTCCCGAAGACCCGGTCGGAGAGCACGAAGGTGAGCGCGATCGAGAGCGACGGGAGCGCGAAGATCAGGAGGACGGAGTTGATCAGGATCGACCAGACGAAGAGCGGCATGTTCCAGTAGTGGACGCCCGGGGCGCGGTGCTTCGTGATCGTGACGAGGAAGTTCACCGCGCCGAGCATCGAGGAGATCGTGAGGATGTGGAGCCCGAGGATCCAGAGGTCGATCCCGTCGCCCGGCGCCTGCACCGAGAGCGGAACGTAGCCGGTCCAGCCCGCGTTCGCGTTGGAGAGGATCAGGATGACGCCCGCGGGCGGCAGCATCCAGAACGCGATCGCGTTGATCCGCGGGAGCGCCATCTCCCGCGACCCGATCATCGACGGGACGAGGAAGTTGCCGAACCCGGCGAGGACGGGCATGATGAACATGAAGATCATCAGCACGCCGTGCATCGTGAACAGGGTCGAGTAGACGTCCGGCGTGATGCCGAGGGTCGTCTGTGGATCGAGCCCGAGGCCCTGGACGAAGCCGAGGTCGGTGCGGATCTCGATCGCGTAGATCCCGCCGATGAAGAAGAACACGATGCCGGTGACGATGTACATCACGCCGATGCGGCGGTGGTCGGTCGTGAAGAGCCAGGTCTTGAGCGTCCGCACGAGCCACGGCCCGTGGTACGACATCAGGTAGAGGAGGAACGCGCCGAGCGCGACGATGAGGCTGACCTCGACGATCGGGACCGTGAGGTCGGTCATCGGAACCTCCCGGTCATCCCGCGATAAGCCCCCCTAGTATGTACGCGAGCGCGGCGGCGACGCAGACGACGAGTACGATCTTCAGGAACCGCGCCTCGCCCGCTTCCGTCACCGGGCCGGGCGGCGTCGGGGCGAACTTCCGTCCGAGCGGCCAGACGCGGTAGGTCCGGTCGACCGTGTGGACGATCAGCGCCGCCATGAGGAACATCAGGGCGACCGCGAGCCCGAACGATTTCTCGACGCCCGGACCGGTGAGCCCCCCCAACCGGATCGCGTAGACGACCAGGACCGCGATGCCGATCAGCATCAGCACCGTGATCGCGGTGTAGAGGTCGAGGACGCGGCGCTGCGCCTCGCGGCGGTCCATCGCGATCGGCTCGGCCGCGGCGTCGCTACTCAAAGATCTTCATCCTCCGGACGGCGACGCCGCGGTACCGGTCGACCCGGTAGAGGATCCCGGCGAGGAACAGGAACGAGAGGAACGCGACCCCGGCCCCGAGGACGAGGGCGACGGCGTAGATCGGCTGGCCCGCGAGGACGCCGAAGAGCCCGTAGACGAACGTCGCGCCGCCGATCGTGCCGACGAGGAGGAAGACGAGGAGGATCCCCCAGATCGGCGCGGTGTTCCACGTCGGCTTCGCGGCGGCGTCACTCACGGCTCGACACCTCCGAGGCCGCGACCGGCGCCGGCGTACCGGTGGACGGCAAGGGGTACGCGCCCGCGAACGGCATCCCGCGCGCCGCGAGGCGGCGGAGATAGCTGCGCCGGTAGCGCCAGTAGAAGAGCGCGACGACGATCCCCGTTACGACGAAGAGCGGGCCGACCGTCTCCGCGACCGCCATCGGGAGGATCTGGACGCCCGGGGTCTCGCCGCCCCAGACCGTCATGAGGACGAAGAACTCGAGGAGCGACGTCCCGAGCCAGATGAAAAGCGGGCGGTCGCGGGGATGCGTCCGCTTCGACCGGTCGAGGAACGGCAGGAAGAGGACGTAGACGATCAGGACCGTCGTGACCCCGATCGCGAGGACCGGCGTGACGCCCTGGAAGTCGACGAACTTGAACAGCCAGAGGAAGTACCAGTCGGGCTCGGTCACGACCCCCGCGGCGGCGACGTTCCCGACGTACGTCGGGAGGCTCCACGGCCAGAGGGCCGCGATCCCGAGGATGAGGCCGACGTAGAGGAGGCCCCACTTCGTGATGTACCAGAAGATGTGGGGCATGAACGGGACGCTCGACTTGTCCTCCTTCTCGTTGAACCGACGCCGTTGCACCGGGTCGGACGTCGCCGGCGGCGCGATCCCGTGCGACTCGAACAGGGCAATGTGCGCGTAGAGCAGCGCGGCGAGCCCGAGCGGGATCAGAAGGACATGGGCGTCGAACATCCGGCTGAGGAGCCCTTGCGACGTCCCGTCCGCTAAGATCAGCGGCCCGAGGATCGGGCCGACGGTCGGGAGCCGGAGCGCGAGGACGATCCCGACGTTCGTCGCGTTGTACGAGAGCTGGGTGTAGGGGAGAAGGTAGCCGGTGAAGCCCATCCCGAGGGTCAGGATCATCAGGAGGGTCCCGACCATCCAGGAGAACTCGCGGGGCGCCTTGTAGACGCCGAGATAGTAGCCGCGGAAGAAGTGGACGAACATCAGGAAGATCATCGCGTAGGCGCCGTAGAGGTGGCTCGAGAGGAGGAGCGAGCCCAGCGGCACGGAGTGGATGATGTAGTACGTCGAGCACCACGCGGCCGGCGCGACCGAGTACGTCGCGAGCGGTTGGCCGCACGCCGTGAGGGTCGGCGCGGTGCTCGGCTGGTAGTAGAGGAGGAGCAACGCGCCCGTCACGACCTGCATGAGGAACGCGTTGACGACGAACGCGCCGGTCCAGTACGACGGCTTGAACGTGAACTCGGGTTGCGGGCGGAGCGCCCACTTCTTCATCGAGGTGCGGTCCTCGACGAACCCCCAGATCTTGTTCAGGGTCCGATTGTACCAGTTCGTGAAGGTCATCGATCGGGGCCCCTAGACGATGTTGCAGAGGATGATCGGCGTCTCCTTCGTGAGCTGCGAGGTCGCGCCCACGCCGTAGTCGCCCTGCAGGGTGTTGAGGTGCCCGTTCACCGGCGGGCTGCCGGGCCGCATCCCGTAGGCGTAGATGTTCCCGGCCGAGTCGGTCTCGAGCAGCACCTGGGGGAGGGGCAGCACCGCGGGCCCGGTCAGGTTCGACGCCGAGTTCGTGGTGTCGTAGGTCGAGCCGTGGCACGAGCAGTGGATGTAGAACGTCTTGCCACCGGGCGTCTGCGGGCAGGTCCCCGGCGGGTAGAACGAGATCGCGGGGACGGGGCAGCCCAAGTGCTGGCAGATCGCGCTGTACGCGACGATCGACTGGTGCGTGCCGATCCCGTACGGCACGTTCTCCGCGCCGTTCGTCCCCCCGGAGTTCGGCGTACCCGACGCCGGGTAGACGTTGAGGAGGAAGTTCGGCTCGTTCTGGAGCGGATAGTAGAAGATGACGTCCTGGCTCGTCTCGACGTTGTACTCGTTCTCGACCTTCGTGACGGTGAGGGGCGAGCCGTCGGCGTCGAGCAGCTGGACCTTGGGGTAGGCGGAGATCCCGATCGTCGGCGGCTGGACGTACTGGAGCGCCCCGCCGGCGAGACCGCCGGCGCCGGCGCCGACGAGCCCCGCGACCGCGAGGAGCTTCAGGATATTGCGCTTCGTCTCGTCGACCTCGCCGTCCTCCCCGCTCGACGGCGTCGCGGCGACGCGGCGGATCTGGCCGACCGGGAGGCCGAACGGATTGGGGCGCGCCCCGCCGACCGGGCACGTCGGCCAGCACGACGGGAGGTCGCGCATCATAGCGTCCTCCCCCGCGTGTCCGGGATCGCGTCGTCGATCCCGTCGGGCGTCGGGACCGGCGCATCGCCGGGCAGCTCGGCGTTGCCGCTCCCGCGGTAGACGAGCCAGATGATCCCGATCCCCATCAGCACGACGAGGATCTCGGTGAGCGTGACGATCTGGTCCGGGCCGAGCGCGCTCACCGGGTGACCTCCCACTCGCTCGGCGCGACGGGCATCGTCATCGACCAGGTCGGGATCGGCGCCCCGCCGGTCCACGGGTTGGGTGGGGACGGCACCGTGGGCGGTGGGACCGGGGTGGGACCGGGCGGTATCCGCACGGCCGCCGGGATCCCCGGCGTCTGCGTTGGGACCGGATCGATCCCCATCAGCATCCCGCGCACGCTCATCGGCGCGCCGGCCGGAGGCATCGGGAGGTCCGCCGCCTTCGCGAACTCCCCGAGGAGCTCCTGCTTCAACCGGCCCGCGCGGCCGTACCATCGGCCCATCTGCCGCAGGACCTGGCCGGAGTCCTTGCCGAACAGGAGGAAGAGCGCCGCGGCGAGGATGATGATCCAGTCGACGTCGGAGAAGAGCGCCATCGGGCTAGCCCACCCCCACCGCCGAGATCGGGGAGCGCGGGTCCTCCCGCTTCGCTTCCCAGCGCCGCGCGAAGTAGGCGCCGCCGAAGTAGAGGCCGATCATCGGGGCCGCGATCAGGAGCATCGTGATCCCCGAGTTGTCCGGCGTCACGATCATGCCGAAGACCAGCGCGCCGAGGATCGCCGCGCGCCAGTGCTGGCGCCAGGCGGACGCCTTGACGACCCCGAGCCGGGTGAGCGCGTAGATGAAGACCGGGAGCTCGAAGACGACCCCGAAGGCGAGCGAGTAGAGCAGCGCGAACGTCACGAAGTCCTGGACGCCGAGGACGGGCGCGAGTCCCATCGCAGCGACGTACCGGAACAGGAGCAGGAACGTGAACGGCGTGAGGAGGAGGAGGCCCGCGGCCGTGCCGATCGCGAAGAGGACCGTGGCCGGGATCCCGATCGAACGAAGGAGCTGGCGCTCGTTCCGGCGCAGCGCCGGCACGAGGAAGCCGCCGACCTCGTGGACGATCCAGGGCATCCCGACGATGACGGTGACGAGGATCCCGATCTCCATTTGGACCATCACGGAGTCGCCGACGCCGACGTTGAGGAGCTCGACGCCCTTCGGGAGCATCCAGGCGACCATCGCGCGGAAGATCTGCGCCGTGACGTTGTAGAACGGGTTCGGCCATGGGTACGCGAACGGGATCCGGACCCCGAAGACCGGGATCGAGACCGGGACCAGTTCGAAGAGCAAGAGGAAACCGAAGATCGCCGCGAGGACGACGAAGATCCGCACGAGGCGGCGCCGGACCTCTCCGAGGATGTCGAGGATGCGGGAGAGTTCCGTCACCGGCCCCTCTCCCCGCCGCTCCGGCGGGGGTCGGTCCGTGCCCGCCGTCGGTCGATCGGTCCTCCGTCGCTCATGCCGGGTCCGCGGCCCGGACTAGTGGGCCGGCGGCGTGGGAGCGTTCGCGCTCGCCGCCGCGCGGGCCTGTTCGGCCGC